>JBPCQX010000031.1:0-4595 GCA_050997675.1 Solirubrobacteraceae bacterium | reverse complement strand
CTGGGCGTCGGCGACACCACGGTGCCAGGCTTGGGGTGCCTGCTGACCTGCGACGATGGCCCACAGCCTAAGGGTACAACGGCAATGCTCGCTGCCCTGGCGCGGCGCACCGCGCCAGCAACGTTCTTTCTGGTCGGCGAGCAGGTAGCGCGCGACCCTGCCCTGGCCGCCGAGATCGTCGCCGCGGGACACCAGGTGGGGCTCCACTGCGACCGCCACCGCAGCCTGCTGCGGCTCACGCCGTGGCAGGTGCGCGAGGACCTGCTGCGCGCGCGCGATCGAATCGAGCACGCCACGGGGGTCCAGATAGACACCTACCGGCCCCCGTACGGGGTCTTCAACGCCGCGGCGCTCGCGCTCGCGCGTAGCTACAACTGGCGACCGCTTCTGTGGAGCGGGTGGGGACGCGACTGGGAGGCTCGCGCGACGCCGCGCTCGATCGTGCGCCGACTGTGTGCGCACGCCGGCGAGGGCAGCGTCCTGCTGCTGCACGACGCCGACGACTACGGCTCGGCGGGGTCCTGGCGGCGGACGCTGGGCGCGCTGCCGCTGCTGTGGGAGCAGCTGGAGCGCCGTGGACTTGAGCTGGTCTTGCGTTGAGCGCCTAGTGAACCACTAGATCGTCGACTCGGTCGCAGGGGTCGCAGCGGGGGTGCGCCGCGCGACCCCGGCGCTCTGACCCCAGGACCAGGCCTTCGGCCTGACGCGAGCCATCACCCGCTGCGCGGCAACTGCTGCGAGCACGGCCGTCAGCGCGCCGGCGGCGACATCGAAGATGAAGTGGTTTGCCGTGATGATGACGACCGCCAGGACGAGCAGGGGGTACAGCAGCGCGAAGATGCGCAGCAGCGGTCCACGTGCGATGCGGAAAGCGCTCACGCCGACAAGCAGCGCGAAGCAGATGTGCATCGATGGCACCGCGGCGTAGGGGTTGACGAACACGCCGATTGCGCCGGAGTCCTGGTTGATGTGGGCGATCTGGTGGATCGAGTCAACAAAGCCGCTTTGGGGGTACAGGCGCGGCGGCGCGACCGGGACGAGCAGATGCACGCACAACGCGATCCCCATCGCGACGAAGAACATGTTCCGTACGAAGTAGAAGATCTCGTTGCGGTAGCAGTAGATGATCCCGAGGAACAGCAGGTTGATCGTGAACTGCGCATTGAGATAGACCCAGTTGGCGGCCTCCAGCAACTCTCGGTGCGGGAGCACCAGCGCCTGTAGGTGCGGCTCCCAGAAGAATCCGAGTTGGCGCTCCAGCGAGATGATCGACGCCCCGTTGGCCAACGCGACGCTGGTCTGGCCCTGGACGATGCCCCGGACGCCCTCGTACAGCAGGTCCGCCACGGCCCACAGTGCAAGTTGCCTCGCGGCGTCGCGCCAGCCGCGTGGCAGATGGACAGAGGCCACGCCACGTGCTGGCCGCGAACCGTCCATTCTGCGCGTTTTCGCGGATGCCTTCATCGGCGGATTCTAGCCTATGGGACGTACCTGTTACGAGCCGCTGCGCACCCATACACTGCGCGACCCGAGCGACCGGCCGCCGACCACGTGGCGGTCGCTGTAGGGTCCACATAACATGTCTGACAGACGCCGAACGACGACTGCTGCAGCGGCGCAGCAGCATGCCTCCAGCCGGGGGCGTTGGTGATCTTCCTCAAGCAACTCGACCTCGTGCTGCTCGCGCTCGCGCTGCCGCTGTTCGCGCTCGCGGGGTTGCCGCTGCTCGGTTGGGTTGCCGGCGCTGTTGCCTGGCTCGCTCAGAAGGGCGTCCAGCTGGCGCTGGCGCGCAAGGCTGCGGCGTCGGATGATCCGCGCGTCGTGGTTGGCGTCACGGTCGGTGGCACGATCGCCCGCGGGTGGCTGATCGCGATCGTGATCTTCGCTGCGGGCGCCTCGCAGAACTCCGCCGGTCTCGCGGCGGCCGTGCTCGTCGTGGTGCTGTTCACGACCTATTTCACCGTCGGCATGTTCACGCGGCCGTTCGAGCAGCCGGGCGGCACGGCGCGATGAGCCGCGGGGGGAAGATTGCGCTGGGGGGGATTGGCTTCGTCGGGCTGCTGATCCTGCTCGCCGCGCTGTTCGGCTCGCACGGCATGAACAGCAGCTACAAGCCCCAGAACGAGTTCAAACTCGATCCCTGGATCTCGTTGAAACTCGGCCCGATCGACCTCTCGATCAACAAGGCCGTGCTCTACCTGTTCCTCGCCGCGGGCGCGACGATGGGTTCAATGATCTACATCGGGCGGCGCATGCAGCAGCGCCCCAACAGGGTCCAGACTGCGGTCGAGGTGGCCTTCGCGCTGATGCGCGAGAACATCACGCAGGGAAACATGGACCGCAAGATGGCCGCCAAGTGGTTTCCCTTCATCGGAACGCTGTTCCTGTTCATCTGGTGGTCGAACATCATCGGCTACCTGCCATTGCCGACGAACAGCGAAGAGAAGTTCAACCTGTTTGGGGCGCACATCCCGTCGTTCGCTCTATATGCCGCCACGGCGAACATCTCCGTCACGCTGGTCCTGAGCCTGATGGTGTGGATCAGCTACCACGTGGAGGGCGTGCGCGCCCAGGGTCCGTTCGGTTACCTCAAGAGCTGGGTGCCGGCGGGCGTCGAGGGGCTCGCAGCAGTGCCGATCTTTGGCATCGAGGTGATCTCTCACTTCGTGCGCATCATCTCGCTGTCGGGGCGCCTGTTCGCCAACATCCTCGCCGGGCACCTGCTGATCCTGTTCATGTCGGGCGGACTCGTCGTGCTGCTCGGGCTGGCGGCGCTCGGGGTGCTCACCGTCCCGGTTGGGATCGTCTTCTTTCTCCTCGAGGTTGCGCTGATCGCCACGTTGCAGGCGTTCATCTTCGCCACCCTCGCTGCCATCTACCTCGGCGGCGCCGTCGCCGCACACCACTGATAAAAGGAGCGGACGTTTTGGATCTCACATCTCTCACCCAACTGGCTGCAGCCGCATCGGACGCAACCGCCAACGAGGCGATCGGCCGCAAGGCCGGCAAGGCGATTGCGCTGGGCGTCGGGGCGGGCCTCGGCACGATCGGCCCGGGCATCGGCGTCGGTTTCATTTTCGGCAAGGTCATCGAGGCGGTGACCCGTCAGCCTGAGATGCGCGATGAGATCACGTCGATCCAGTGGCTCGGCTTCGCGCTCACGGAGGCAATCGTGTTCTACGCCTTCATCTTCGGCCTGATCGCCTTTTTCCTCTCCTAGCCATGGGAGCCGCCACGCAGATCCTCGCCGCAACCGACCAGGGCAACTTCCTCGTCACGCCCAACCTGGGCGTGATGATCTGGACCCTGCTCGCGTTCGGCGGCACGATGTTCATCCTCTACAAGCTGGCCTTCCCACGTATCTCCGAACACCTCGACAAGCGCCAGCGCGCGATCGAGGAGTCGATCGACACCGCTGAGCGCACGCGCTCGGAGGCCGAGGAGCTGCTCGCCGAATACCGCGAGCGGCTGTCAGAGGCGCGCGCGCAGGCGGACGAGATTGTCGCCCGCGCGCGCAAGAGCGCTGACGCCAACGAGCGCGAGACGATCGAGCACGCCAAGGCACGCCGCGAGGAGCTGCTCGAGCAGACACGCCGCGACGTCGAGGCGGAGACGCGGCGGGCGATCGCCGAGATCCGCCGTGAGGTCGCTGAGCTGACGATCCTCGCGACAGAGAAGGTCTGCCGCAAGTCGCTCGACGACGACGACCAGAAGCGCCTCGTTGACGAGGCGCTGAGCGAACTCGACTTCTCCTCGCTGTCCTAGTGGCCGGCCGTAAGACGACATCCTGATGGAAGAGATCGCCACCGTCTACGCCCGCTCGCTGTTCGAGGTTGCCAAGGAGCATGACCGCCTCGATCGGGTCCGCGAGCAGGTCGGCGAGTTCGCCGAGGCGCTTGCCGAAAGTCACGACCTTCAGGTGTTCTTCTTCTCCCCCTACTTCTCCACAGAGGAGAAGCGGGACGGCTTGAAGCGGGCGCTCGAGGGCGCGGACGAGGAGACGGAGAACTTCCTGGAGTTGCTGATCGACAAGCACCGTATGCCGGTGATCTTCCGCATCCGCCGTCAGCTCGACGCGTTGTGGCAGGAGGAGCACAAGCTGCTGCCGGTTCAGATCACAAGCGCCGTGGAGCTGGACCGCGCGACCGTTGAGCAGATCGGCGAGCAGATTGGCGAGCGGACCGGCCGTGAGGTGCAGCTCACCGCTGAAGTGGAGCCTGACATCCTCGGCGGAATCGTCGTGCGCGTCGGCAACTCAATCCTTGACGCCTCGATCCGGGGCCGACTCGACCAACTACGCAAGCAAGTTGCCCCCGGCTGAGGCCGCTGGGCAGAGGAGCTCTCACGACAATGCAGATCAATCCGGACGAAATCACCAGCATCCTAAAGAGCCGCATCGAGGGGCTCGACGAGGGCAGTGCTTCGCTCACAGAGGTCGGGACCGTGCTCTCCGTGGCTGACGGCATCACGCGCATTCACGGCCTGGAGAACGCGATGTCCTTTGAGATGCTTGAGCTACCGCACGGGGTTGTCGGCCTCGCGCTCAACCTCGAGTCAGACAACGTTGGCGCGGTCCTGTTCGGCCCGTGGGCGCG
>JBPCQX010000011.1:0-3778 GCA_050997675.1 Solirubrobacteraceae bacterium | reverse complement strand
GGCGTGAGCGCCGCGAGGTCGAGCTGCATCGCATCGGCCACGTGAAGGCGGGTGTTATCGAACGGCGCGAGCACGCCCGCGAGCGGCCCCGCCAGTCCCCCATCAAGCTCCACCACGTGAAGCCACCCGGCGTCCTTCGCCAGATGCTCGGACAGTACTCCGAGGCCGCCGCCGATCTCTAGCACGACGTCTTGCGAGTCCAGCTCGGCCGCGCGCGAGATGACGCCAAGGATGTTCGAGTCGATCAGGAAGTTCTGGCCGAGGTCGCGACGCGGGCGCACGCCCCACTCGCGCAGGCGCCGCAGGCTCGCCTGCGTCGGCAGCTCCCCCGAGCTCACCAGCCGAAGAGCTCCGCCGCACAGCTCTCGACCTGCTGCTCGAAATCCTCGTAGGGGACGCCGCGCCGCGCGGCGATGAACCGTGCCGTGTGGTGTACGTGGGCCGGCTCGTTGGGCTGCCCGCGGATCGGCTTCGGCGCCAGGTACGGCGCGTCCGTTTCGACCAGCAGCCGGTTTGGGGGCACCTGCTCCGCGGCGCGCGCCAGCGGCTCGCCATAGGTGACATTGCCCGCGAAGGAGATCCAGTAGCCCGCCTCCACGCACTGCTCGACACGCCCCGGCATCGAGAAGCAGTGAAGCAGCACGCACAGATCCTGCGCCTCCGCCCCGAGCAGCTCGAGCGTGTCCTGGTCGGCGTCCCGCGTGTGGACCACGAGCGGCTTGCGCGTCTCGCGCGCAAGCTCGATATGGGCAATGAAAGCGGCGCGCTGCGCGTCTCGCGGCGCGCGGTCGTGGTGGTAGTCGAGGCCCGTCTCGCCAATCGCAACGACCCGTGGGTCGAGCGCCAGTGCGCTGAGCTCTTCGAGTTCCAGCTCGTCCGCCGCCGTGGGATGCTGGCCGACCGCCGCCCGCACCTGCACCGGGAAGCGCCCGGCCGCGGCGATCGCCAGCCGGGAGCTGGCGGTGTCGGTGCCGATCGTGAGCATCTTCCTCACCCCTGCACGCGCGGCCGCATCCACCAGCTCGGCGTCGGGCGACTCGCAAAGGTGAAGGTGGGTGTGGCTGTCGATCATCAGAGCTTGGGAAACAGCGGCGCGAGATCCTTCACCGGACCGCCCCAGCCACGGGCGGCGAAGGCAGCGTCGCCGCCGCCCGCACAGCCGAGCGCGTCGAGCAGCCGCTCGGCCGCGGCAGGGAGATATGGCGCCAGCTGGAGTGTCACGACGCGCAGCCCTTCGGCAAGCGAGGCAAGCACGGTGGGAAGGTTGGGATCCTGCTCGCGCGCCATCCGCCACGGCGCGTGCTCCTCGACGTAGCGGTTCAGGCGCCGCACCAGCAGCCAGATCTCCTCGAGCGCCTGAGAGATCTCCGCGCGGTCCATCAGCTCCGCGACGCGGGGCGCGAGGCCGTCGAACTCTGCACGCAGCGTCGGGTCCGTCGCCACCCCCGGAACAGCTTGCTCGCAGTAGCGGCCGAGCATGTTCAGCGTGCGGCTCGCGAGGTTCCCGTAGTCGTTTGCGAGCTCGGACTCATAGCGCTGGGCGAATCGCTCGACGGACACCGGGCCGTCGCGACCGAAGGTGACCTCGCGGAACAGGTAGTGGCGGAGCGCATCCGCCCCATAGCGCTCGACGATCTGATGAGGATCGACCACGTTCCCGCGCGACTTGGACATCTTCTCCAGCTCGCCTTCGTTCGGCGAGAGCAGGAAGCCGTGGACGAACAGGTGTCGAGGCAGCTCCAGCTCCGCGGCGAGCAGCAGCGCGGGCCAGAAGATCGCGTGAAACTTGAGGATGTCCTTGCCGATCACATGGAAGTCCGCAGGCCAGAAGCGCTCGCGGTCCGCTGCCATCCTGGTCGCAGTGACGTAGTTGAGCAGCGCGTCGAACCAAACGTAGAAGACGTGGTCTTCGTCCCACGGGACTGTGACGCCCCAGGTCAGCTTGCCCCGCGTCAGCGAAATGTCGTTGAGGCCCTGGGCGAGAAACGCGCGGGCCTCGTTGTAGGCGTGGCGGGGCAGCACGAAATCCTCGCGCTCGTCGAACAGCCGCTCGAGTCGCTGTTGGAAGGAAGAGAGACGGAAGAACCAGTTCTCCTCCTCCTCGCGCGTCAACTCGATCCGGTGAATCGGGCAGGTGTTCCCGGGCGCGATCTCCCCTTCGGACTTGAAGTCCGCGCAGCGGGGGCAGTACCAGCCCTCGTAGATGCCCTTGTATACGTGTCCGGCGTCGTGGACGCGCTGGAGGATCTCCTGGACCAGGCGGCCATGCGCCGGATCGGAGGTGCGGATGAAGTAGTCGTTGGAGATCTCGAGCGTCTGCGTGAGGTCGCGGAAGCGCTGGGAATTCTCGTCTGCGAGTTCTTGCGGCGTGACCCCGAGACGCTCCGCCGCTTGTGCGACAGGCTCACCGTGCTCATCTGTTCCTGTGAGGAAGAACACGTCCTTTCCCCGCGCGCGCATGTGGCGGGCGAGGATGTCGGCAGCAATCGACGTGTAGGCGTGTCCGAGGTGCGGAGCGGCGTTGACGTAGTAGATCGGGGTGGTGACGTAGAAGGTCTTGCTCATCCGCCCGAGCCCGTCAGCGCGCGGTACAGCTTGTTTGCGCTGACCCCCGTCAAGCCCGAGATCACCGTCGCCGCAGCGCGCTTCTTCGCACCGGCCTCGATCAGTGCGCGAACCGCTTCAACGGCCTCCGCCTCGTCGCTCTTCGCCGGCGGCGCCGCGCCGACGACGAGCACGACCTCCCCGCGGGGGGCGTCGCTCGCGTAGCGCTCCGCCAGCTCCGCCGCGCTGGCTCGCAGGACCTCCTCGTGCAGTTTGGTCAACTCGCGGCAGACCGCGACCGGACGCTGGCCGTCGAGTTCGGCGAGCACCGCCAGCGATTTGCCCGTGCGCTGAGGCGACTCGAAGGCGACAAGCGTCTCGACGTTGCCGGCGAACAGCTCGCGCAGCTCGGAGCGCTTGCGCGGCAGGAATCCTGCGAAGCGCCAGTGCTCGGCGGGCAGCCCGCTGGCCACGAGCGCGGCGAGCACGGCGCTTGGCCCGGGCAGCACCTCGACGGCGAGTCCCGCAGCGACGCACGCCTGCACGAGCGCGTAGCCGGGGTCTGAGATCAGCGGCATCCCGGCGTCGGACACGAGCGCCACAACTGCGCCTGCGCGCATCCGCGCGACAAGCTCCGGCGAGCGCTCGCGCTCGTTGTGATCGTGGTAGGAGACGAGCTGCCCGCGTGCGCCGTAGCGGTCGAGCAGCACGCGTGAGCGCCGCGTGTCCTCGCAGGCAATCACGTCCGCCTCGCGCAAACTCGAGAGCACCCGCAAGGTGACGTCCTCCAGGTTTCCGATCGGGGTCGGACAGACGATCAAGTGGCCGCTCATGCCGCGGCCCGTCGGCGGATCGAGTCGTAGGCGAGCATCGCAGCCCCGAGCATGCCTGACTCAGCGCCAAACCGCGCAGCGACGATGCGCGCCGGCGGCTTTGCGCCGCCGCTCCGCGGCAGCGAGCGCTCTGCCGCAACGATGCGGGCCGGCTCGAGCAGCAGCTCGCCGGCGGCGATCACGCCGCCGCCAACGACGACGACGTCGGGGTCGAAGATGTTCAGCAGGCTCGCGATGCCCACACCGAGCCACGCGCCGATCCGGCCGATCACCTGTAACGCCACCTCGTCGCCGTCGTGCGCCAGCTCGACTGCGAGCGGGCCGGTGATCGGACGGCCAGTCCGGGCGAGCGCGGACTGCGGATGCTCCGCCGCCGCGAGCGTCGCCTCACGGACCAACGC
>JBPCQX010000009.1:0-26277 GCA_050997675.1 Solirubrobacteraceae bacterium | reverse complement strand
GCGCCGACATTGCAGGTGAGCCGCTCATCAAGACCGGGCAGCACGCTGTCGCTCATCGGCGTCAGCGAATGGTGGCGCGGGTCGAGCAACATCACCTCCTCCTCGACGCCGACAGTCCACGCGCCTCGGCCATCGGCGGCAGGCCAATCCGCCCATCCCGCGGCGCTCACCGAACCCTCGCCTCCTCGAGCTCGCGGCAAACATCAACTAGGCGTACAAACAGCGCCAGCTCTCGGGGGTCCTCGACAAGTGTTTCGGCGTGCCATTGAACGCCGAGCGCGAGCGGCACCTGCCGATCCTCGATTGCCTCGATCAGCCCGTCTGTCGACCACGCCACAGCGGTCAAGCCATCCCCGAGACGATCGACGGCCTGGTGGTGAAATGAGTTAACCGCAACCGTGGCGCGCCCAATGATTTCGGCTAACTCACTTTCGGGCGAGACCTCGACGGTGTGTGTGGTGTGCGTACCCGACTCGCGCTGGCGGTGCACGACAGAACCGTCGACGTGGTCCAACACGTGCTGATGAAGCGTTCCGCCGCGCGCGACGTTGAGCGTTTGGGCGCCGCGGCAGATCCCGAGGATCGGCAACTCTCGGCGACTGGCCTCCTCCGCGAGCGCAACTTCAAAGGCGTCCAGTTGAGGCACCGTCGGCCCGAGCTCGGCGTGTGGCCGCTGGCCATAGGCGCTCGGATCGAGGTCCGGACCGCCGGACAGAAGCAGGCCGTTGATCCGTCCGAGCAGCGGCCCGATCGCCTCCAACCCCAACGGCGGCAGCACCACGGGGATGCCGCCAGCGCGCTCCACCGCGCGGAGGTAGTTGAGCCCCAGCGCCATCTCCGTGCGGTCCGGCTCGCTGTGCGGCCGCGGGCTCACGTCCTGCGGGAAGCGCAGCTCCGAGGTGGTGACGCCGATCAACGGCCGATCCGACTGAGTGGACGTGTTCACGAGCCGAGTACCCAGGTGTCCTTCGCGCCGCCGCCGCGCGAGGAGTTGACGATCATCGAGCCGCGCTCCAGCGCGACCCGGGTCAGGCCGCCCGGGGCGATCTCGACGCCGCCCGTCGCTCCCTGGTTGTAGCTGAACGGACGCAGATCGACGTGCCGCAGCTCGATCTCTCCATCAGCGCACAGCGTCGGCTCGCGCGAGAGCTGCACGGTCTCCTGGGCGACAAAGGCAGACGGGCGCGCCGTGATCGCCTGCGCCGTCAGCTCGAGCGTGTCGGGCTCCGCCCTCGGTCCGATCACCACCCCGCTCCCGCCATGCCCGGACCGCGGCTTGATGACCAGCTCGGCGAGCCGGTCCAAAACCAGCCCGAGCACCTGCGGATCGGCGAGGTCATACGTCGGGACACCACGGATCAGGGGACGCTCCGCGAGGTAGAACTCGATCATCGGCTCGACGTAGGCGTGGAGCAGCTTGTCGTCCGCGAGACCCGTGCCGAAGCCATTGACGCAGGTCAGCGTTCCGGCCGCGAGCGGACCGAGCAACGCCTCGCCGACACTGCTCGGCGCACCCGTGCTCCGGTCGAGCAGTCGATCCTCATCGGTCCTGCGGTAGACGATGTCGATCGCGTGCTCGCGCCCCTCGATCCACGCATAAAGGCGCCCGTCGCGCACGCGCAACTCGCCGAGCATCACCAGCGGGATGTCGAGCAAGGCGGCGAGCGTGCGGTGCTCGTACCACGCGCAGTTGGCGGGACCATCGCTCAACACGACAACCGAGCGCTGCTCGCCAGACGCGGCGCGGAGCACTCCACGCAGCGATTCGACGGCGGACTCCAGCGAGCGCACCGAGGCGCGCGCGGACTGCGGCAGACGAGCGCACACCGAGCGCCGAGCGGCCAGCGCGTAAGCCAGACCCGAGGGGGTGCGGACGTTGTCCTCGAGCACCTGAAAGGGGCCTTCCTGCTCGCGCACGAGATCAAAACCGGCGACCCCGATCCGCGCCATGCCGTCCAACGGCGCAGGCAGCTCTGCGATCCGCGGCTCGTAGTGCTCGGCCGTGGCGATCGCCGTCTCAGGGACGATGCCCGCCCCTACGATCTGCCGCTCACCGCCGTAAACATCACAGACGAAGCTCTCCAGTGCGCGAGCTCGCTGGCGCAGTGCGGGCACCAGTGCATCCCACACGCTCGACTCGATCACGCACGGCAGCGGGTCGACGCGAAACTCCGACCCGGGGCCGGAGCCAAAGTTGACCTGCTGGTCGCGGAGCTCCGCCCGGATCTCGCGCGCCAGCGCGCGCAGATCTGGATCGCCCAGTCCGGCGAGCATGGCGTCGAGCTCCATCGAGAGCGGCATCACAGGATTCTGCTCACCGGCAGCAGCCGACGGTCTGTACCGATGTCCAAGCTGTGCTCCCCCGAGCCCGCCACTGGGGAGCGCCGCGCAGACCGCCGCGCGAGGATTCAGGCGGCCGAATCGACGCCGTTGAGGCCTTTGCTGATCGATCGCTTCAGGCCCGCGGCGATCAGCACGTCGAGACCCGGAACGATCGCCCCAAAGGAGATCTCATAGTGCAGATGGGTACCGGAGCCGTTTGAGGAGAAGCGCATCACGCCCTCGTGGTCGCGAAGCGGCGAGCCCTTGGTGATGCGGTAGCGAATCAACTTCTCGGGCACCACCTCGAGCACGGTCTCCTCGAACGCTGGCAGCGGGCCGAGCTGCAGCTGGCGGACCGACCCCACACCGTTGCGCTCGCCGTCGGTGCCGTCGCGCAGGCGTTTGATCTTCGCGCCAAACAGAGGCTCGAGATTCTCGTGCTCGGCGAGGTAGGCGAAGACTCGGCTCGGCGGGAGTGAAAAGTCGTGATCGATCGCAACACGGGCCACGGCGGACATTCAAGCAGGCTCGCGCCGCTCGTGGGGCGCGAGCGCCAATAAATCGAGCGGGCCAATCGCCTCGATCGCGGCCTAGCGTATCTACGCCGGCGCGCTGCGTCCGCCGGCTTCGATCACGGCCGTCGAGCCGGCGATCCCCGCAGCCAAGGCCGCAACGGCCCACGCCGCGCCTGTGTCGTGGATCCCGAGGCGGCCGTCGAGCGAGACCTTGCCCGGGCCGCCGTCGACAAGTGCGAGCAGCGCGGCGATCAGCACGACGTTGTATTCGTATCCGCCGTTGGAGTTCCACGGGCCATTCTTGAGGTGAACCGTCCGCGCAGCGGTCACCATCGTTCCGACCAGCGCGGCTGCCGCAATCGGGGTGAGCGCGCCGAGCACGAGCATCGCGCCGCCGATGGTCTCCGTTGCGCTCGCGGCAACGGCGTTGCGTCGGGCGGGCCTGAGCCCAAGCGACTCCATCATGCCCGTGGCTCCATCGATCCCAGGACCACCGAACCAGCCAAACCACTTCTGGGTGCCGTGCCCGATGAACAGGACCCCGATGATGACGCGCGCGATCAGACGTCCGAGCTTCATGGATGGCTCTCCTTTGGCGGCTATTGCAGAACGCGCGTGCGGCTCGCACCCGCTCGCGATGAGCTACCCGAACGGGGCAAGCTTCAAGCGGCCGCGCGCGCCAGCCCGCGAGCGCGCGCCTTGGCGGCCTCAACCTCGCGGTTTCGGGCCGGGGCGGACGTCACGAGCTCGCCGATCAACAGGAGCGAGGCCTCAGCGACACTGTTGACCGCACGCTCGAACGCGGCTGCGTTCGCCCGTGACGGCTTCGCAGAGCCGGAGATCTTGCGCACGTATTGCAGCGCCGCGTCGCGCACCTCTGCCTCGGTTGCGGCGGGCTCGAAATTGTTGAGGTTCTTGATGTTTCGACACATGCCAACAGACTAGCCAAGTGCGGGCTCGGCGGCCACCCGCACTCACGGGAAGTCGCGCTGGAGCCGTCATGCGAATCGGCGGTGCGGTCCCGCCATGCTTCTTCCGCGATCCCGACGGCAACACGCTACAAATCGTTCAGTCCGACTGACCTGAGCGCTGCCGCAGCGCCCCAGCCGCTCCGCCTCGACCGCCCGCACCCTCCATCTAGGCGGCGAGATCGCGAACGATCCCCGCTGCCGGACGAATGTCGTTAATCCGCCCGATGCACTCCCCGGCGTAGAGCGGGCCGGCCTCGATCAGGTTCAGAGGCCCGTCAACGGTCGCTGCGATCGGGCCGAAGATCGGCCGGTCAGGGGTCTGGGTTGCCGCGAGACGAAGCTGCAGCGACAGCGGCACTCGCGATAGTGCGGGTGCGGTTGCCCGGTGGAGCGCGCGCAGCCACCCCGGTCCGCGTGGATCGTGCCCGAGCCAACGCATGGTCGCGGCGTTCGGGGCTACGCGGTGCGGGGCCGGCCAGCCCGCGCCGAACAGCTCAGTGAGAATCGTCTCGTTCGATTCGAGCAGGTGTGCCTTGTAGGCGGCGTGGGCACCGCTCTCCTCGCTCATCAAGAAGCGGGTCCCGCACACTGCGGCCTGTGCGCCGGCGGCAAGACGGGCCTCGACATCAGCGCGATCGACGATCCCGCCAGCGGACAGAATCGGATAGCCCGGATCGGCAATCGCCTCGCGGAGGCGCGCGAGGAGCTCCATCGCGGATGCTGTCCCGCGAACATGACCACCGCCCTCGCAGCCCTGCGCGATCACCGCGTCAGCGCCCGCCGCGCGGGCAGCCATGCCCTCCTCGACGGACCCACACTGGTGGATCCAGGCCTTGGCCGTGCGGCGTTCAGGTCGCCCCCAGAACGTCACCACGAGATCCGCCTCAGAAGCTGCCTCGAAATGCCGACGGCGGGCAAAGGGCAGCAGGAGATTGACGGCCACCGGTCGATCGCTGAGCTCGCGGGCAGCGACAAGCTCGCGGCGCAGGTCCGCGGGGGCCAGGAAGCCGATCGTCCCCAGCCCACCGGCTTCCGAGACCGCGGCCGCCAGCCGGTGTCCCGCCAAGCCGCCCCCCATGCCGGCTTGAACGATCGGTAGCTGCACCCCGAGGCGCTGCAGCAGCGCGGTGCTCACGAGCTCCGGTCCCCTCCGCGGGATTCGACCCCTGCGAATCCCGCGCATCTGCTGGTCACGGTCGTCACGCTCGAAGGAGGATCGCCCGATCGACGCTCGCTGTCAACCGCGACCGGGGATGATCGCTCTCCCGCGCGGCCCTTCCCCGCCGCCGCGGCCCCGGTGAGCCCACCGAGCCCGCGCTGCTCCGTGTGATGTTCGCGTCTCGCAAGCGACTTTGGCTGGCGGCGGGAGATACTCAGTCGATGAGTTCGAGACTTGCCTCTGGCGCGACTGGGGCAGGCCCCTGGTCGCTCGACGAGCGCCGTCGGACTGTCGCTACTGCACCTGGTCGTAGACCTTGAATAGCGGCAGGTACATCGCGATCACGATGAATCCGACCATGCCACCGATGATCACAATCATCACCGGCTCGATTATCGAAGTCAGCGCCTTGACCGCGGCGGCAACGCGCTCTTCGTAAAACTCGGCCAGCTTCGTGAGCATCGTGTCGAGCTCACCGGTCTGCTCGCCGACGCCCACCATGTGCCCCACCATGGTTGGGAACACCGGCGCCTCCTTCAGCGGCTCGGCGATCGTGCCGCCGCGCTTGACCGAGTCGATCACGTCGCTCATCGCCTCATCGATCACCGTGTTGCCAGCGGTCTTGCCGGTGATCTCGAGCGCTTCGAGCAGCGGCACCCCCGCAGAGGTGAGCGCGGACAGCGTGCGTGCCCAGCGCGCGATCGCGACCTTCTGGACCACGTCGCCGATCTTGAACGGGATGCGCAGGCGGAAGCGATCCCACTGACGGCGTCCGGCGTCCGAGCGCTTCCAGCGAATGAACAGGAACACGAGCACGATCGCGCCGAGGATGAAGAAATACCACGAGCCGGTCAATGCGTGCGAGAAGTCCACCGTGACCTGGGTGATCGCCGGCAGCGCCTGGCCGCTCTTGGTCGAAGCGAACTGCTTCAGCACCCCCGCGAACACGGGCACGACGTACGCGACAAGCGCGATCATCACGATCAGCGCAACGCTGACGACGACGCTGGGGTAGATCATCGCCGAACGCACCTGCCGTCGCAATGCGTCCTCCTTCTCCAGCTGGTCGGCCACCCGCAGCAGCGAGCCCTCGAGCACCCCGCCGATCTCGCCGGCACGGACCATCGAAACAAACAGCGGACCGAACGCCTTGGGCTGACGCGCCAACGAGTCGCTCAGTGCAAGACCCGCCTCGACGTCCTTGCGCACGGACACTAGCGTCGCGCAGAGCAGCTTGTTCTCGGTTTGCTCCTCGAGCACGAACAGTGCGCGCAGAATCGTCATACCCGAGGAGACCATCGTCGCGAGCTGGCGCGACATCACGGCCAGGTCCTCGAGCTTGATCCGCTGAAAGATCTCGACGTTGATCTCGCGCGATACGTGCTTCTCGCCGATGTCGAGCACGATCAGGCCGCGCTGCTTGAGTTGGTCCGAGACAGCCTGCTTGGAGTCCGCCTCCACCTGGCCGCCCATCGGCGCGCCCGCGAGATCCATCGCCTTGAAGACGAATGTGCTCATGCGGCGAAGGAGACCGCGCCGAGCAAACGCCCCAGTTCCTCGGGATGTGAGGAGCGCGACTCGGCGAGCTTCTGGGTGACCTTGCCCGCGCGCACAAGCGTCGCCAGAGCGCTGTCCATCGTCTGCATCCCGGTCGCAGCGCCAGTCTGCATCGCGGACGGGATCTGGTGGATCTTGCCTTCGCGCATCAGGTTGCGGACCCCCGGGTTGGGCACCAGCACTTCACACGCGACGACCCGTGATGAGCCGTCGGCCGTCGGAAGCAGCTGCTGCGTGATGACCCCTTGCAGCGTGACCGAAAGCTGCACGCGGACCTGATTCTGCTGCTCGGCGGGAAACACGTCGATCACGCGGTCGATCGTCGAGGAGGCATCCTGAGTGTGCAGCGTGGCGAACACCAGATGGCCGGTCTCCGCCGCGGTCAGCGCGGTCGAAATCGTCTCGAGGTCGCGCATCTCGCCGACCAGGATCACGTCGGGGTCCTGGCGGAGAGCGGCTTTCAGGGCCGCGGCAAACGAAGTCGCGTCGTTACCGAGCTCGCGCTGGTTGACGATGCATTGCTTGTGTGCGTGGAGGAACTCGATCGGGTCCTCAATCGTCATGATGTGCTCTTGGCGGGTGCTGTTGATTTCGTCGATCATCGCCGCCAGGGAGGTTGACTTGCCTGAACCAGTGGGGCCCGTCACGAGCACGATCCCGCGCGGCTTCTTCGTCAAGTCGTGCACCACGGGAGGCAGCCCAAGCGCATCGATCGTTGTCAACTCGGTGGGGATCAGACGGAACGCCGCGCCGAGGGCAGCACGCTGGAAGTAGGCGTTGACGCGGAAGCGCGCCTGCCCGGGAATCACGTAGGCGAAGTCGAGCTGGAGGTCGTTCTCCAAGCGCCGGCGCTGCTCGCCGGAGATGATTGAGTAGACGATCTCACGCGTGTCCTCCGTCGACAGGCGGGGAAGATCTTCCAGTGCCGTCAGGCGCCCCCGGACGCGCACCGTCGGCGCCGCGCCCGCCGCGATGTGCAGGTCGGAGGCCCGACGCGAGATCACCTCGCCCAGGACGTCTGCGAAATCAATCGACATGGTCTTCCACCTATCGGCAGCACCGCCGCCGAGCGTGAGCCGTCAGTCGCCGGGGCTGCCGACGACGCGCGCGATCTCGGTGATCGACGTGCGGCCCTGGCGGACCTTTTCGAGCCCATCCTGCTTCAGGCGGCGCATGCCCTGCGCGACGGCGACATCGCCGATCTCCGACGCCGGGCGGCGTTCGATCGTCATCGAGCGGATCTCCTCCGAGACGCGCATCACCTCGTAGATGCCGAGCCGACCCTTGTAGCCCGAGCCGCCGCAATGCTTGCAGCCAACAGCCTCGTAGCCCTCGAAATCGAACGCCGCCTTGTAGCCGTAGTCGCGCAGCGTTTCCGCGGGCAGGATCGAGCGCCGTTTGCAATGGGCGCAAAGCACCCGCACCAGTCGCTGGGCAACGATGCAATCGATCGCCGAGGCGACGAGAAACGGCTCGATCCCCATTTCGACGAGCCGCGTTATCGCCGTCGGGGCGTCGTTGGTGTGCAAGGTCGAGAGTACGAGGTGTCCCGTCAGCGCCGCCTCGATGGAGATCTGCGCGGTTTCGCGGTCGCGGATCTCGCCGACCATGATCACGTCAGGATCGGCGCGCACCATCGACCGCAGCCCGCTGGCAAACGTCAGACCGGCCTTGGTGTTGACCTGGAGCTGGGTGACGCCAGGCAGCTCATACTCGACCGGATCTTCGATCGTGATCACGTTCTTCTCCGGCGTGCTGATCGCGCTCAACGCCGCATAGAGCGTTGTTGACTTGCCCGAGCCCGTCGGACCGGTCACGAGCACCGCACCGTAGGCCTGGGCGAATGCGAGCTCGAACGGCACGCGCTCGGGCTCCGACATGCCCAACTTGTCGAGCTCCATCACGACCGATTCCTTGTCGAGGATCCGGATCACGATCGACTCCCCGTGAACCGTCGGCATCGACACGATCCGCAGGTCGACATGGCGGCCGTCGACGCTCAACCCGACGCGTCCGTCCTGCGGCACGCGGCGCTCCGAGATGTCCAGGTCCGACATGATCTTCACGCGTGAGATCACGCCCGCAGCCATCCGACGCGGCACGCTGGTCACGTCATACAGCACCCCGTCGACCCGAAAGCGCACGCGCAGGTCTCCGTCGGTGGGCGACAGGTGCAGGTCAGACGCCCCCTGCTCGACTGCTTGCCCGACCAGCTGATGCACCAATTTGACTGTCGGGGCGTCGTCCGCAGACTCGCGCAGTTCGAGGACCTCCGGTGCCTCCTCACCGGCCTGGGCATCGGCCTGCTGGACGACCTCGCCGAACCGGCTGAGACGCGCGATCACGATCGCCAGGTCTTCGCTGGTAGCAACGGCGGGCCTGACCTCGTGGCCGGTCATGATCGCGATGTCGTCGACAGCGAGGACGTTCGCCGGATCGGCCATCGCCACGAGCACAGTGCGCTCGTCGACCCAGGCGACCGGCAGCGCGTCGTAGCGCTTGGCGGCCGCGTTGGAGATCAGGTTGGCCGCCGCCATGTCGACACCGAACACGGAGAGATCGACGTAGTCCAGTCCGTAGCGCTCGGCCAGCGCACGCGCCAGACCGTCGGGACTGAGCGCGCCCGCGGCCAGCAGCGCAAGCTCCGGTGTCGTCCCCGTCATCCGCCCCGACTCGATCGCCTCGTCCACGCGCTCGCGTGAGCAGAGTGCGAGGTCAACAATCACGTCGGTTATAAACCTGCTCGATCCGCCGCGGCGTGTCGGCTCGATCACGCCGTTCCACTTGGCCCCTTCGGCCTCCATGTTGGGGTCGCGAGCGAGCGCACCCGCCGAACCGCCGACGGAGACGTCCAGCACCACCTCCGGACCGGGCAACGCGCGCAGGTGGGGGGTTTGGCTCTCTTCGCTCATTCGGATCCAGCTCCTGAACGCATCGCCTCAAGTGGCGCGCTCCGGCCCGTCCACAACTCCAGGCTCAGCGCTCCCTGTCTGACGAGGATCTCCAGTCCATCCACGATACTCGCTCCCCGAGCCCGCGCTGCAAGGAGCAAATCAGTGGGTTCGGCTCGGTAAACCATGTCGGCCACACATGTGTATTCGGCCAGCGAGTCTGCCGTCAAGGGCAGCGTCTCCCAGGCATCGACCGAACGGCTAGCACTTCCGTCCAGTCCGACCGTCGTGCAGTTGACCAGCAGCTCGGCCGGAGCCGCGCGCTCGGCGTATTCAACGCCGAGCTCTGCGGCGAGCGATCGCGCGCGCGCCGGGGTGCGGTTCCACACCCGCACGCTCGCGCCAGATTCGCGCAGCGCCCAAACCACCGCCCGCGCACTCCCGCCCGCTCCCAGCACCAGAGCGCTGCGGACCGGGAACGGGAGTGCGGCGATGAAGCCGGGCGCATCGGTGTTCTCCGCGTGGATCCGCCCGTCGACGAAGCTCAACGTGTTCGCCGCGCCAATCGAGCGGGCCCGGTGCGTCGCCTGATCCGCGAGCGCCAGGGCAGCCTGCTTGTGGGGGATCGTCACGTTCGCCCCGATGAAGCCCGCTCCCGCGAGCGCACGGGTCGTCTCGGCGAACAGCTCCGGCGGCACCGGCAGCCGCTGGTAGGAGTATTCGCCCGTCAAGCCAAGCGCCGCGAAGGCAGCGCGATGCATGGCCGGCGAGCGGCTGTGCGCGACCGGCCAGCCGAGTACACCGAGGCGCCTTAGCACTTGGTTGGCGAGCGTCCGCCCTTCGCCGCCCGCGCCGAGGCGTAGCGGGCGGCGTCTTTGAGGAACTGGGCGTAGTTCGAGGAGAACACGTGCTCGCCGCACGCGTTGGGCTTGACCACGTAGTAGAGGTAGCCGACTTTGGCGGGGCGCGCCGCGGCCTCGATCGACGCCAGACCAGGGCTGCCGATCGGGGTCGGCGGCAGCCCCTGCCGCCGGCGGGTGTTGTAGGGCGAGTTGATCTTCAGATCGGCGGTCGTGAGCGGCCGCGTGTAGTTTCCAAGCGCGAAGCGGATCGTGGCGTCGATGCCGATCGGCATGCGGGCGCGAAGGCGGTTGTAGATCACGGCTGCAATCAGCGGGCGCTCCCTCGCAAGCTGCGCCTCGCGCTCCACCATCGAAGCCACGGTCAGCACCTGGTAGGGCGTCAGGTGCCGGCTACGCGCCACGCTGAAGTTGACCTTCGCGTCGTTCAGCTTGAACGCCGCGAGCTGCTCGTTGACGAGCTGCGAGACCTTCGCTCCCGGCAGCAACTCGTACGTCGCGGGGAACAGAAATCCCTCGAGCGAGCGGGTGCTCCGCGGGGCACCATACGTTTGCGGTGAAAGCACGTGCGAGTGCACGGAGGCGTTGAGGTAGCTGCCGGTGAGGCCGTCCAGCTTGACGCGCGCGGCCTCCTCGACGCGCGAGGCGCCCTCAGGCACCGTGACCCGCGTAGTCAGCGGCATCGGCCGCTGACTGGTCAGCGCGCTCAGCGCCGCGCCGTAGCTCATCGACCGGGCGAGCTTGAAGCGACCCGACTTCAGCGATCCGCGATCGCCCCCGATCGTGGCGCGAAGGTTGAAGAAGAACCCTGAGGAAACAACTCCATCGCGAGCCAGCAGGTCGCCGATCCCGCTGACACTCGTGCCCCGCGGAATTTCGACGATCACCGCGCCGCCGGCGGCACCCTTCAGGGGCTGAAACAGCGAGAACAGGAACCACAGCGCAGCCAGCACCAGCGCCAGCGCGACAAGCGCAAAGACCCGCCCGCGGGGCGAGTGCGGCCTTTGGTGCTCGCCGGCGAAGCCGCCTTCCTCGGGGGGCTGCCCGCTGCGGCGTGCGCGCAACGCGCGGCGCGGGAGCGCACCGATACCCCGAGCGCTGACGCCAGCATCGATCTCCCGCTCAGGCACGGAGCGCTCGAAGGACTCAGGCGGCGCCTCCGAGGAGGTCAGCGTGGGGGACCTAGATCGAGACTCCCGAACGGCGGGCTGCGCCGGCGGAGCAAAGAGCTCATCTGCCCCAACCGGATCGGGGACGGGCTCGATCACGGGCGCCGGCGCGGCCCCGGCCACAGACCCCGGCTCGAACTCGAGCGGAGGCTCAGGGGGCGGCTCGATCACGGGCGCCGGCGCGGCCTCAGCCACAGACCCCGGCTCGAACTCGAGCGGAGGCTCAGGGGGCGGCTCGATCACGGGCGCCGGCGCGGCCTCAGCCACAGACGCCGGCTCGAACTCGAGCGGGGGCTCAGGGGGCGGCTCGCCGCGCCGTCGAGCCCGCCGGCGCTCGCGCTCCAGACGGTCGTGCTCGCGCTCCTCAGCGGTGCGCTCGTGGCGGGAATCTCCTCGGCTCATGGCTCGCGGCGCAGCGCCTGCTCAGGGGAGACTACCGCCAGCCATGCTTCGAGCAGGTGCGCGGCGGCGCGGGAATCCTCGCTCGCTCGAGCGTCGATGTCGCGCTGGGCGAGCTTCGTCGTGAAGCGCTCGTCATGAAGCTCGACGGGGATCGGCAGGCGGCGAGCGAGCCGCGCCGCGAACTCGCGTGTCTCGCTCGTTTGCGCGGTGTCAGCGCCGCGCAGCGAGAGCGGCAGACCAACCACCACCCGCCCAACTGCCTGCTCCTCGCACAGCGCAGCGAGCGCGCCGATGCCGGCGCGGGTTCCCGCGCGCAGGACGGGCTCGATCGGCGTCACGATCGTGCCACTGGGGTCGCTGACCGCGCAGCCGCAACGGGCGCGGCCGTAGTCGAGCGCAAGCACCCTCACGAGGACAGGACTTCGCAGATCAGCCGGCGCGCCGTCGCAAGCGCCTCCGGCAGCTTGGCCGGATCGCGGCCGCCCGCCTGGGCGAGCGTGTCGCGTCCCCCACCCCCACCGCCCACGACCAGCGCCGCGGCCTTGACAATCGCGCCCGCAGCAAGCCCGCGTGCGACGAGCGCCGGGGCGACGCTGACGACCAGCAACGCGCGCCCGTCGGCGGCTCCGCCGAGCACGATGACTCCGTCGCCTCCGAGCTTGCCCTTGACGCGGTCGACAACGTCGAGCAGCAGCTTCCCGTCAGCCACCTCGACCTGCTGACAGAGCACCGCCGCAGCACCGATCAGCTCGGCCTGCGCCGCGAGATGCTCGACGTCCAAGTCGGCCGGGGCCCCAGCCCGCGAGGCGCCCCGCTCAAGCTCGCGGCGTTGCTGCTCTCGTTCTCTCACGAGCCCTGCAACCTCCCCCGGGGGCGACCGGAGCGCGCCTGCGACCTCCACCAGGGCGCGGTCGTGCGAGCGCAGCAGTGCGATCGCCGCGGGTCCCGTCAGGGCCTCGATGCGACGCACGTTTGCAGCGCTGGAGGTTTCGCTGAGGACTCGGATCACACCGATCTCCGCTGTCGAGCGCACATGCGTGCCGCCGCACAGCTCGCGCGAGAAGCTCCCGTCGCCGACCTGCACCATCCGCACGATCTCGCCGTATTTCTCGCCGAACAAGGCCATCGCCCCAAGTTTCTTCGCCTCGTCGAGCGTGGTCACGATCGGGCGGACAGGATGGTTTTCGAGGATCCAGGCGTTGACCTGCTCCTCGACATCGGCGAGCTCCTCGCCCGACAGCCCGTGGGAGTGGCTGAAGTCGAAGCGCAGCTTGTCGGGGCCGACGTAGGAGCCCGCCTGACGTACGTGCGGCCCGAGCCGAGCCCTGAGCGCCGCCTGGAGCAGGTGCGTCGCCGTGTGGTTGCACTCAGTCGCGCGCCGTGCCGCGAGGTCAACTCGCGCGAGCACCCGCTCCCCCTCTGAGAGCTCCGCGCCAGGGGCAACCACCAGGACCTGGTCGTCGCCGACCCGGAGCACCGCGACGACCTCGCCCGAGCCGACGCTGCCGGCGTCGGAGACCTGACCGCCGCCCGCGGCGTAGAACGGCGACTCGGCGAGCTTGATCAGCAACTTTCCGTTGGTGCTGTCCAGCGCTCCGACGGTCGTTGCCTGTTCGGTCTGCTCATAGCCGGTGAAGCGCGTCGTGAAGCCCGCCTCGCCCGCAAACGCGCTCGCTCGCGCGCGAAGCTCGGCGGCAGCGTCCGGGCCAGCGGCGGTGCCGGCGCGGCTGCGCACCCGCTGGGCTGCCATCAGTTCCGCGAAGCCCGCCTCGTCAACGGCCAGCCCGTGCTCCTCGAGCAACTCCTTGGAGAGCTCGAACGGAAAGCCAAACGTGTCGTGCAGCTTGAAGATGTCCTGGGCGCTGGTCGAGCGCGCGTCGATCAGCGCCCTGAGGCTGGCGAGCCCCTGCTCCAGCGTGCGGCCGAAGTTTGCCTCCTCGTCCGCCAGCCACTTGTCGATCGAGTCGCGCTGCTCGGCGAGCTCGGGGTACTCCATCGCCATCAGCTCCCGCACCGTGGCGGCGTAGCGCGGCAGGAAGCCAGGAGCGCAGCCGAGGCTGCTACCCTGCTGGATCGCGCGCCGCATGATCCGCCGCAGCACGTAGCCGCGATCCTCGTTGGAGGGCACGACGCCATCGGCGACCAGGAAGCACATTCCGCGCGCGTGATCGGCGAGCACGCGCAACGCGCGGTCCACCGCGGGCTCGGAGCCGTAGCGCCTCCCCGAGAGCTCCTCGCCGAGGTCGATCAGCGGTTTGAACTGATCGGTCTCGAACACCGTCGGAGTGTCTTGCAGGATCGCCGCCAGGCGGTTCAGTCCGAGGCCGGTGTCGATGTTGTTCGCCGGTAGCGCCGTCAGCGTGTGCGCCGGCTGCTGGTCGTACTGCATAAAGACAAGGTTCCAGTACTCGAGGAAGCGCTCGTTCTCCCCGCCGGGCAGGTCTTCCGTTGAGCCGAACTCGACGCCGCGGTCGAGGTAGAGCTCCGAACAGGGGCCACACGGACCGGTCGGCCCGGCCTGCCAGAAGTTCTCGCTGCGCGGGCACGGCACGATCCGCTCGCGCGGCACTCCGGCCGCGAGCCAGGCTTCGATCGCCTCCGCGTCGGCGTCGAGCCCGAGCTCCTCGTCGCCGGCGAACACGGTGATCCAGATGCGCTCCGGGTCAAATCCGAAGACCTCGCGTGAGACCTCCCAGGCGAACTCGATCGCCCCCTGCTTGAAGTAGTCGCCGAGCGAGAAGTTGCCGAGCATCTCAAAGAAGGTGAGGTGCCGCGCGGTCAGGCCGACCTGTTCGAGATCCGGCGTGCGGAAGCATTTCTGGCAGCTCGTGAGCCGCGCCTGTGGTGGCTGCTCGAGGCCGCGGAAGTACGGCATCAGCGGGTGCATTCCGGCGGTCGTCAGCAGCACCGAGGGGTCAAACGCAGCTGGGACGAGCGACGCCGAGCGCAGGCGGGCGTGATCGCGCTGCTCGAAGAACTCGAGAAAGCGCGCGCGGATCTCGTCAGAGGTCATGGCGCTGCGGATGTTACGCGGCGATCGTCGCGTGTCCGACGACGAGCTCGCCCGACATCAGACATGCGAGCTGGCCGGGCGCCGCCCCGAAGGCCGGCTCGTGTAGCTCGAGCTCCTCGCCGAGTGCGCAGCTGAGCGTGCGGGCGTGGTAGCGCAGCCGCACCCCGTCGACCTCGCGCGCCGGGCGGTGTAGCGTCAGCTCGCGCAGGCGCACGCGGCGCGCCTCGAGCATCGATCGCGGGCCGACGACCACCGTGTCGGCACGCTTGCCCAGCACGTACAGCGGCTCGCCGGAGCCGCCGCCAACACGGAGGCCACGGCGCTGGCCGACCGTGAAGTGATGTTGGCCATCGTGCGCGCCGAGCTCGTGCCCCGCGGAGTCCACGATCATGCCCGCGGCCGGCTGCCGCCGTGCGTGCTTGGCGAGAAACCTCGCCCGGCCGGTGCCGGCCAGGAAGCACAGATCCTGCGAGTCCGGCTTGCGGGCAACTGGCAGCCCAGCGGCTTCAGCGAGTTCGCGGACCTGCGCCTTGCGGAGAGCGCCAAGCGGAAACGACATGCGGGCGAGCGACTGCGGGGCGAGCGCAGCGAGCATGTAGCTCTGATCCTTCGCGGGGTCTGCGGCGGTGCGCAGCAGACCCCGCTCGAGCCGCGCGTAATGTCCGGTGGCGAGCGTCTGAGCCCCGAGACGGGAGGCGAACTCGAGCATCGCGTCGAGCCGTACGCTGCCGTTGCAGCGAACACAGGGGTTGGGGGTGTCCCCCGCGGCGTGTGCTTCGAGCCACGGATCGACGACCCCGGCGCGGAACTCCGCGCGCAGGTCCAGCGCGAAATGCGGCAGCTTCAGACGGTGCGCGAGGGCTCGCGCGCTGCGCACTGACTGCGACGAGCAACAGCTTGCCTCGCCATCGTTCTCGGGGTCAGACCACAGCTCGAGCGTGACGGCGATCGAACCCACAGGGCAGAGCAGAGCAGCGACCGCGCTGTCCACGCCGCCGCTCATTGCCACAAGTGTGCGCGACGGCTCGGCGGCGAGCCGCGCGTCCGCCCGTGCCGCGGCGCCGAGCGCCCGATGCAGCGCATCCGCGGCGAGCTCGGCAGCATGGCGCTTGGCCGGCGAGAGACCGCCGAGCTCGGCGGCGATCTCGTCCGGGCCGATGCGCGCCGCCTCGAGCACGTCCGCCGAGCGCTCGAGCAAGGTCGTCGCGGCGCTGCCCGCGGCGATTGCGCTGCCGCACCCGCTCGCGTCGAACCCCGCGGCGCTGACCCGCTCGCCGCAAACCTGAGCCGAGATCCGGATCAGGTCACCGCAGGCAGCGCCGCCCGCAGCGCCGGCGTGTGATCGGGGGGGTGTCACGCCGCGCCCGCGCGGGTGCTCGAGGTGCTGGGTCAAGCTGCTCACCCGCTGAGTATTACGGCCCGGCGTCGCTCCCCGACGCGCGCTGGGCACCAGCTTGCGAGCTCGAGACCGCCCCATGGGCCTCCTGCACGGCGCGTGAGAGGCCGCCGATGCCGGGTGCCTGGGTCGCTCGGCCGCCGCTCGCGGCAGGCGACCCGCCCCCACCGCAGCCGGCGATCGCGGCACAGACTGCGCCTGCCACAAGTGGGCGCCCCACAAGGTGTCCGATACGTCTCATGGCGAAGCATCGGCAGCCGCGCCCACGGTCATTAGCTTGCTGGATTGGGCGACAATCGGCTGCGGCCTCGACGCGCCATTACGCTCGCGGTGCTCGATCGGCCCAAGTTTCTCCTCGCCGGCGCGATTGGGCGGCGCGCGACCGCGCACCGCTCGCTACGCCGTTACGACAACGGTGCCATGCATGAACGCATGGAACGCGCAGTGATATGCGAACGTGCCGGCGGTCCTGAACGTGATCGCCTTGCTGCTCTGGTTCTGGCTCAGCGTGCCGGTGTCGGCGAACGGAGTGCCGCTATCGGGCGTCGCGGTGTGCTCCGAGGAATCCTGATTCGTCCAGGTGACGGTGCCGCCGACCTTGACCGTGACGCTGGCTGGCACGAACAGAAAGTTCTTGATCTTGACCGTAGCCGCCGAGGCGACCGGCGCCGCGGGCGCGCTTGAGGTCTTGGAGGACGAGCCGCAACCGGTGAGGAGCGCCGCTGCGGCAATGAGGAGAACTGCGCGTTGCACCTGCGGTTGATTATGACCGGCTCGCGCGCGGCGCGGCGGCACTCAGCCCGAGCTCGCGCAGTTGGGCGCTGTCGACAGACGCAGGCGCGCCGGTCATCGGGTCGGCGCCGCTGGCCGTCTTGGGGAAGGCGATGACGTCCCGGATCGAGTCGCGTCCGGCGAGCAGGGCCACGATTCGATCGACGCCGAAGGCGATGCCCCCATGCGGCGGCGCGCCGTAGCGCAGGGCGTCGAGCAGGAAGCCGAAGCGCTGATCGGCCTCCGCCGCCGGCAGGCCGATTGCCTCCAGCACCTGGCGCTGCACGGCGGCGTCGTGGGTGCGGATGGACCCGCCGCCGAGCTCGATCCCATCGACCACCAGATCGTAGCCCCGCGAGCGCAGCAGGCCGGGGTCTGCGAAGTCGAGCGGGACGCCGGGGCCGCCGCGCATCATCGGCGCCGTGAAAGGGTGGTGCAGGGGATCCCATCGTCCGTCACGCGCTTCGAACATCGGAAAGTCAACCACCCATAGCGGAGCGTGGACGCCCGCCGGAAGCAGCCCGAAGCGCTCGGCGAGCTCGAGTCGCAGCGCACCGAGCGACCGCGCCGCGGTGGCTGCTTGATCGGCCACAAACAGCAGCAGGTCGCCCTCGCCGGCGTCCAGCTCCGCGTTGACCGCGGCGACCTGCTCGGGGGCGAAAAACTTCTCCAGGTTCGAGCGCCAACCGGTGGCGGAAACGTAGATCGGCGCGACGGCCTTCGCGCCGTGTCGCTGGACGACCTCGTTGAGGGCCTCCTGCTCTGCGCGCGAGAGCTCGCGCGCGCCGGCGTTCAGCGCGCGAACGACGCCGCCGGAGCCGAGCACGGACTCGAAGACCTTGAACTGCGAGCCCTGCACGTGGCCGGAAACGTCACGGATCTCGAGCCCGAAGCGCATATCCGGTCGGTCAGAGCCAAAGCGCGCAAGCGCCTCGTCGTAGGGCATCCGCGGCCATGGCGGCGGCGCGATCGCAAGCTCGCCAACCGCGAACACGCGCTCCATCAGGCCCTCGACCAGCGCGATCACGTCGTCCTCAGCGACGAACGCAAGCTCCATGTCCAGTTGGGTGAATTCCAACTGGCGGTCCGCGCGCAGATCCTCATCGCGGAAGCAGCGCGCGATCTGGAAGTAGCGCTCGTAGCCCGCGATCATCAGCAGCTGCTTGTAGAGCTGGGGCGACTGCGGGAGTGCGTAGAACGAGCCAGGGGCGGTGCGCGCCGGGACGAGGAAGTCGCGCGCGCCCTCAGGCGTCGAGCGGCCGAGGATCGGCGTTTCAATCTCGAGGAAGTCCCGCTCTGAGAGGTGCTCGCGCATCGCGGCGATCACCTCGTGGCGCAGCATCAGCGCCCGCTGCATCCGCTCGCGGCGCAGGTCAAGGGTGCGATGGCGCAGCCGCACGAGCTCCTCCACCGGGCTGTCCTCATCGATCGCAAACGGCGGCGTTTGCGCCGCGGCCAGGTGATCGAGCTGCTCCACGGAGATCTCGATCGCACCGCTCGGGAGCTGCGCGTTGACGCTCTCCGCGCTGCGCCGCATGACGGTCCCGCGGGCACTGACCACGTGCTCCGGGCGCAGCTCGTGCGCCTGCTGCTGCGCTGCGCCCGGATGAAAGACGAGCTGCACGAGCCCTGAGCGGTCGCGCAAGTCGATGAACACCAGCCCGCCGTGGTCGCGGCGGCGGTTGACCCAGCCCGCGACGCGCACCTCACTCCCCGCATCCTCAGCGGTGAGCTCGCCGCACCAGCGGTCGCGGTAGGAGTTCGCGCTCGGCGGATGCTTCATCGCAGATGTTCCGCAAGCGTCTCGTGCGTGACAGCGCGCTGCGTCGAGGCGTGCACGTCCTGGAGCTCGATTCCTTCGGCCGAGACCACCGCGACGTACCGCGCACGCAGGCGGGCAGCCTGCTTGAACTGCCCCTTCAGCGAGCGTCCGGCGAGCTCCATCTGCGCCGAGAGGCCCGCGCGACGCGCCTCCAGCAGGGCGCGAAACGCGCCCTCGCGGCTGTCCTCGTGCGCGACGAAAACGTCGAGCGGAGCCGGGCCGGGGGGCTCCGCCGCCGCCGCAAGGAGGACCCGCTCGACGCCCGCAGCCCAGCCGATGCCCGCGGTCGCCGGGCCGCCGAGCTGCTCAACGAGTCCGTCGTAGCGACCGCCGCCGCCGACGCCGCTCTGGGCTCGGAGTGCGTCAGAGGTGAACTCGAACACGGTGCGCGTGTAGTAGTCGATCCCCCGCACCAGCGTCGGGTCGAGCTCGAAGGCAACGCCGGCCTGTGTGAGCAATGCGCAGACCTGGGCGAAGTGCTCGCTGTCATCGGCTTCGAGCCTGTCGAGCAGCCGCGGCGCCGCGGCCATCACGTGGCGGGTGCCGGGGTGATCGGAGTCAAAGGCCCGCAGCGGGTTCAGCTCGATCCGCGCGCGAACCTCGCCGGACAGCTCCTGCTCGCGCGAGCGCAGGTAGACCTGGAGCTCCTCGCGGTAGGTGGCTCGTGCCTCGGGGCCGCCGAGGCTGGAGAGCCTGAGCCGCAGGCCGCGGGCGCCGAGCCGCCCGAGCAGCGCCGACAGCAGCTCGATCGACTCCGCGTCAAGTGCGGGATCGTCTGAGCCGAGCGCCTCCGCGCCGACCTGCCAGAACTGCCGGAAGCGTCCGGCCTGAGCCCGCTCGTGGCGGAAGAAGCTCGACAGGTAGTAGAGCTTCACTGGGGCCGGCAACTTGTGCATACCGTGCTCTACGTAGGCCCTGCACACCGGGGCCGTGCCCTCCGGGCGCAGCGTGATCGACCGCCCGCCTCCGTCGTCGAACGTGTACATCTCCTTCTGCACGATGTCCGTCGCGGCGCCGACTCCGCGCGCAAACAGCTCGGTGGCTTCGAACGCCGGCGTCTCGATCCGTCCGTAGCCGGCCGGCTCGAGCAGCTCGCGCGCCTCCTGCTCGACACGCCGGCGCAGCGCGGCCTGCGCGGGCAGCACGTCGAAGGTCCCGCGCGGCGCAGCTATCGATTCGCCGCGAGGCACCGCTCAGGCGGGGATTTCGGCGAGGAACGGATTTGTCGCCCGCTCCGCCCCGAGCGTCGTGAGCCCCATGTGGCCAGGGTAGACCGTGCTCTCGTCGGGGTAGCGCTCGAGCAGCGTGGCGATCGAGCGCGCCAGCGTCGGCCAGTCCCCGCCGGGCAGATCAACGCGGCCGACGGAGCCCTGGAACAGCACGTCGCCCGAGAACAGCGCTGCGTGTTCGCGCACTGCGTAGGTGACGTGCCCGGGGCTGTGTCCAGGTGTGGCGAGCACCTCGATCTGCAGTCCAGCGAGCTCGAGATTCTCCCCGCCGGAGAGCAGGTGATCGGCGTCATAGCTGTCGAACGGCCCGAAGCCCTCCCAGGGAACGTAGGAGCTGATGTCAGCCAGCACGCCGCGCTCGATTTCGGGGCACCAGACAGGCGCTCCAGTCGCGTGTGCAAGCGGCGCCACGGCGCCGATGTGATCGAAGTGGGTGTGCGTCAGGAGAATCGCCTCGACCGTGATGCCGAGCTCCTCGGCGGCCACGATCAGGCGCGGCGCCTCCTCGCCGGGGTCCACCACGACGGCGCTTGCAGACCCGGGCAGCCGCGCGAAGAAACAGTTCTCCTGGAGCGGCCCGACGGTGAACATCCGCACATCGAGCGCCACTACTTCGCCTGCTTCTGGCGCTGGCGCCTGCGGTACAGGTAGAGGTCGGTGTAGTAGCCGAGCGGCACGTAGAGAAGAAGCAGCGGCACAAGCGTGGCCAGACGACTGGGGCTGAAGCCGAGCACCGCGCCGACGAACACCAGCACGAGCACGGACGCGACTAGCGCCCGCACGAGCGACCCGCGCCAGGTCGGCGCTGTGTCAAGGCGATCGCCTTTGGTCGTCTTCTTCCCCGCGGCGCCGCGGGACTTGGACGGCTCGGGTCTGCGCCCGGTGCGCCCGCGCGCTTCGATCTGCCCCGCCGCGTTGCCGCGGTGCTTGGTGGTGCGCTTGCGCTTGGTCTGGGCCATCTCAGCGTGAAGCGTAGTTGGTCGGATTGTGTGAGCGCGGGATCAGCCGGCCGAGCGCGTTCTCGATCAGATGTCGTGCTGGGTCAAAGCCGGGGATCGGCAGCTCGGACGGAAAGCCCTCGAAAGCCGCGCGGGGTGCTAACCCAACGAGTTCAGCGCGCGCGAGCGGCGCGTGCCGCGCAACCGCTGCCACGACTTCGGCGAGCGCGGTCGGCCGCTCGACGTTCATCGACACCTGCGCAGCGCCGCCTGCTGCCACGAGCCAAAGCCCGATTGCGCGCACGCCAGGGATCCCGTCGGCTCCGCCCTCGCGAACCAGCGCCGCGATCCGCTTTGCGTCCTCGAGCCTTGCCGGCGCTGCAAGCTCGAGGTTGAAGGCGATCAGCGGCGGCCGCGCGCCGACCAGCGCTGCGCCAGCCGAGGGGTGCGGCTCGATTGGGCCGAACTCGGGCCTGAGAGCACGCGCGGCGACGCCGGACAACCCCCCAGCTCGCAGCTCTGCGCGCGTGCGTCCTCCAGCGAGGTCACCGTACATGTAGACCGGGAGCTCGAGCTGCGATCCGATCAGCTCTGCCGCGAGCAGCGCTTCGGCGCACGCCGCGCCGCGCTGGTCGGGGTGCAGGTAGACGATCGGCACGATGTCGAGCGCACCGAGGTGCGGGTGCAGCCCGCGCGGTGTCTGTAGATCGATTCGCGCAATCGCCTCGCGGGCCCCCGCCAGCAGCGCTTCGGCGAGCTCGCCAGGGCGACCTGCGAGCGTGAAGACAGCCCGGTGATGGTCTGGGTCTGCGTGCCGATCCAGCAGCCGCACCCCGCCGCGGGTAAAGGCCTGCGCGATCGAGCGCAGCACCGGCGCCGAACGCCCCTCCGAGACGTTGGGGACCGCCAGCAGCTGGGCGGGCTGGTCAGGCGTGGCGCCTGTGGGTCCGGTGGTGCTTCGCCTTGGGCTTCGTGATCTTGGCCGTGCAGGTCAGGTAGCGGCGACGCAACACGATCCGCTTGCCGCTGGTCGTGTGGATCACGATTTTCACCAGGACACGCGTCTTCGGCCTGCCCACCAAGCTGATCGTGATTTTGCGCGCCCTGGCCCCGCGGCGAGATCGCAGGCGCTTTCCGCCGACATAGACCGTGGTGGTGCGGGGGTGGTATTGACGGAGCCTCAGCGTGATCCTCCGTCTGCTCGCGCAGACGTGCGCGGGGGCGCTTCCGGCGGCCGAGCCGCTGCCCGCGGCCGTGCCCGCCGCCCGCGGGCGGTGGGACGGGATCTCGACAGCCTGCTGGAAGGTCGGCCGGTTGACCCACGGCATCAATGGCACGCTGACCGCACCGGTGGCGCGAAACTCGATCGTGTCGAAGCACTCCTGATCGCCCGTGCGTTTCGCTGAGGCGCACGAGCTGTCGGTGTACAGCTGAGCGCGGTTCTGCGAGACGGCGATCGCCTGCTTCAGGGTCGCCGCAAGCATCGCACGGCACGCCGCAAGGTCGCCACTGCCGCAATATACGTGGTGGTAGGGAGCCTGAGGGTTGCGTCCAAGAATGTCGCGCAGGTCCTTGTCGACGTAGCCGTACCAGCCGTTGTCGTAGGCCGAGCCGAGGTGCGAGCCGTGGTTGTTCGGCGCGTTGTCGACCTCGATCTGCGAGGAGATCTGACTGAACAGCGGCGCTCCGAGGTCGGGCTGGAACTCACCCTGAACAAGCAGCGGGTACCAGGCGTCCATGACTGCGATCGCGTCGGAGTGGGCATAGCTGCCGGAGTTGGTTCTGTCGATCCGGTGCGAGCCGTCGGCGTGCCAAGCTGCGAGCTCGTTGACCGCGGCGGCGACCTGGGGGTCAGACTGCTGCTGGCCAAGTACGTCGAGCAGCAGCGGCAGGTTCTTGTCGGCTCGCAGGTCAACGGTGCCCGCGTCCTCCATCGCGCTGACAAGCTGGGGCAGCGACATCTTCTGGCCGTTTGCGATCCCCGCCTGGATCCGGTCTGAGAGCAGCTGTGAGCGGTAGATCGGGCCATAGAAGCCGTCCGCCGCGTTGAAGTCAGGCGCCTGCTTGTTGTTCCAGGAGGTGAGGAAGTCCGGGTTGAGCGCCTGCGGGTGCTCGCTGAACGGGGTGTAGCTCGCGGTGTTGTTGGCGGGATTGAAGTTCTGCCATTCGTACTTGGCCGGTGTCGGCAGGATCGGATCGACGCGTGGGTCGTGAATCGGGTTGTTGCCCGAGTTGAAGTAGGCGATGTCCTTGTTGTCCGTGTACAGCCAGTTGAAGGTGTAGCCGATCTTGTACGCGGCATGCTGGAAGTCTGTGGCGTTGTGAATCACGTCAGGGTTGTTGAAGTCCCGGAAGCCCAGTGCCGAGTCGATCTCGTGCCCAAACGTCGTGCGCGAGAGTGTGTAGGCGATCGGCTTCCCGGCCCGCGTGGCGCGTGCCGTGACCGGCCCCAGCACCGTGCGGTAGACAGACAGCGTCTCGGAGCCAGGCGGCGTCTGATCAGCTGCGTTGGGCACCCAGGTGTTCGTGTCGGTGACCTTCTCCATTGGCGTGCATCGACCGCGGAAGATGTAGGCCGTGGAGCTCGTCGTCGCCGCCGAGCCGTCGACATTGCAGAGATCCAGCGCAAAGGTATGCACGATGTCCTGCCCAGCGGAGGTCGCGCTCCAGGCGTAGTCGCGCCCATGGCCAAGCTCGACGACCATATTGGTGCCAACAAACGAGGCGCCTGTCGCGTCGATTCCCGGTCCATGGACGTCCTCTTCCATCAGGATCTGGGGGTCGAAGTAGCCCACCTGGGGGCCCATCACCGCAATCGGGTGGCCCGTTCCGGTGTGCGCGGCCGAAACCAGCAGCGCATTGGAGTCAGAGGTCGGCAGCGACAGCTCGCCGCCCGGGCCCTGGTTGTGCTTTCCGCCCCACGCCGCCAGCGTGGCGGCATTTGACGCCGATGGGCTGGGGGAGGTCGCGGGGCCCGCGGGTGCAGCCGCAGGGCTCTGCCGGCTCGGGACGGACGAGCTTGCCTTGGACTGTGCGGCTGCCTTTGTCTTGTCGAACTTGATCGGGGTCCCCACGCCGTTGAGCGCGCCCAGGAGGTCACCCGCCGCCGAGCCGGTAGCGGAGGTCACGACCGCGGGTGCGGCAACGGTCCCTGGATCCGGCAGCGCCTCGCCATCGGGGGCCGGGTTGGACGGCGGCTGCTCATAGGGGAAGCTTTGGCCAACGGTCGTCGGTGCCTCGGGATCGTTGCGCGAGCGGAAGTCGCCCCACAGCGTCGAGCCCGTGTTGGAGCCAAAGCGCGACTGGAAGCCCTGCAGGATGTTGGCCCAGGCAAGCTGCGTACCGCCGCCCTTGCCGAAGATCCCGCCGACCAGCGACGCGATCGACACGAGGTCGGTCATCTTCCATGGATCCGGACCCGTGCGCCCGACTGCGGCGTACTCGCCCGGCATCTTGGTCGGGTCAAGCTTGGCCTCGTTGATGTATTCGTTGACCCCGGCCGTGTACGCCGCGGCATCGTCGAACAGCCCCTGGCCCTCAGCGCCGTACTGCTTGGGGAAGTTGTCGATCTGGTTCTGCAGATCCTGCTCGGAGTAGGGCGCGATCACGATCTGCCCGGCATCCATCGCACGGTTGCCTGCCGCCCCGCCGGCAAACGAGGACAACTGCGCACGCCCCGCATGGCGCAGGACGTCCATGAAGAACAGCTTGTCCTCGGCGGCAACGTAGCCCAATCCGAACATCGTTCCGTAGCGCGTGGTGCCGTAGACGTGCGGCACGCCAAAGCCCTTGTCGCGCACGATGGTCACGTCCGGCCTTGGCTGCTCCGTGCTCTGGACGTCGCCCGGCTTGACGCCAAAGCTCGCGTCCTTGTAGTACTTCGAGAGCTGGTCGGCGGTCAGGCCCGGCGAGCCGTACAACAGGTTCTGGTACATCGAGTACTGGTCGATCGAATGCGGCGGGCGGGTGCCCATCGTCTCGTAGGACAGCAGGCCCTTGAGGTCGATCAGGCCGTTCTCCCCCGGCGGTAGGATGTCATGGAAGCCGCCCTGTGCAAGGTCGTTGGTCTGGTAGGGCTGCACCGGCGCACCGGCGGCCAGCGAGCCGGCGGGGACCGCAAGCAGGCCGGCGACTGCGATCGCCGCGGCGGCGGCCGCGGCGCGCGCGTGTGCACGCGGCCTCCGCGGTGCCCGCGCCGTGCGTGCACGCACCCCAGTGGACTTGATGGACCCTCGACAACCGAACATCGCTCTCCTCTCGACACCCTCCCGGCACCGTCCCAACGGCTGCCGCTGAGCTGAGCATAGCCGGATGGGCGCATCGCAGGTGCAGGTGCTGTCAGGGCGGTCCCGTCTGCGCGGCGCTGCGGCGCACCGCGGCGGGAGTGCACACCGCCAGCCGAGTGGGGGCCTGGATGCTGCGCCGCGGGCGGCCGAGCGCAGGGCGAATGCCGCAAAGCCGGCCGCCATGGGCTGGGCGGAGGCTGCAACGTCGGCCGTCGAGCGCAGGCGGAGCTTCTCTAGACTGCACGCGGTGCGGGTTTCCTCGCACGAGCAGGTCCCCGCCGGAGTAGCTCAGTCGGTTAGAGCAGCGGAATCATAATCCGCGTGTCGGGGGTTCGAGTCCCTCCTCCGGCATCAAGGATCTACCTGCAAAGCGGCGGGTTTTGCCGTCCAGGTCGCGGAACGAGACTGGCTGGTGGGCAACGGATTGGGCAACACACCCGATCTGAGCCGAGTCATCCGCGTCGTCGCTTATCATTGTTTAGTGACTTCTTTTGAGCAGGACCCCCAGACGGTGCTCTACTCGCCCGAGCAGACCGCGCAGCTACTCGGCGTCGCGCGAGGCTGGGTGTACCGCCACGCCGACGAACTTCCAATAGTCCGGCTCGGCACCGGACCACGCGCACCAATCCGCATTGACCAGCGCGACCTGCGCGCGTGGCTGAAGGCGTCGCAGTCCGGCCAGCGCGAGCAGGCGGTGATCCGATGAGGTGCGTGGATACACGCGCCCCCTCGCGGCGATCAGATAGTCCGAACTGTGGATACACGGTTCTCTCCTGTGGGCCTGTCGGGTGTTCGGATACGAACACCTTTGGATACGACTCGCATTTGCGTGAGCTCAAGCAGCTCGTTGCGAACTACTCGGCGAAGCAAAGGCGGGGAATCCAACAGGCGCGAACCAGCACGGAGGAATGTCGCACGCGAGCGAAGATCCTCTTAGCAAGGACGAGCGCAGTCTCACCCCTGGAGGGTCGATGAT
>JBPCQX010000214.1:0-24194 GCA_050997675.1 Solirubrobacteraceae bacterium | reverse complement strand
TTGGCGCGATCCGCTCGCGAACGACGTCCTGGAACGGATCGGCAGGCTCGGAGCTGCCGGCCGCCGACGAACCACCTCCCGCCGCCTTCAGGCTCGGGGACGATGTGGTCCACGCCGCCTTTGGCGACGGGGTGGTGACCGGACTCGAACCGGGCGGGATCGTCGTGATCCGCTTCAGCAAGGACCGCTCGGAGCGCAAGCTGGTCGCGGAGCTCGCCCCGATCACGAAGCAGCGCTGATTCGAGACCTGCCCCAGGGGCCGCGCTGCGCTGCCACGTCCCTAACCCGCGGGGCTGGCAGGCGTCAGCGGATCACGAGTCGGGCCGGCAGGCGACCGTGGGCTGGGGTCGGAGGTTGGGCTTGGAGAACGCATCGGAATGCAGCCCCCGCCGGTAGATCTCGACCCGCAGCAGCTCGTCGAGACGGACGTTGGCGAGCTGCACACGTGGCCCGAAGTGGTTGAGCAGCGAGAACTGGCTGGGCTTGGTGGGGGCTTCAAAGACAAGCATCCCGAGTCCGAAATCGCTGACCAGCTGCTCGGCGAGGGCCTCGTTCAGCTCCCCGTGGGCGCCGAACAGTCCGACCCCGGCAGCGCTCTCGCGTGCCTCCACGATCAGGATGCGGGCGCCGGCGTCGAGCCACCGCCGACCCTCGTCGATCAGCCCGGGGAGGACATGTACATCGAACTCCCCGCCGTGCTTCTTGCCGAGCTCGTAGGAGACCGCGAGCCCCCGCGCCGCAGCAGCGTCTACGATCTCGGCCGGGTTCACGTCAGCGTCGGTGAAGCCGCTGCCGCACTCGATCGCGTCGAAGCCGACATCCGCGCACAGGTCGAGGTAGGCAGGGAGCCCTCCCTGCGCGATGGCCACCTCGTACGGACCGCCGCCGGCCTGCACGGTGACCCCGGCCGCCCGCGTGGCGGCGACTTTGCGCCGTGTCGCGGCGGGGGCGGCGATCATCCAGCAGGCCATCGATACCTTGAGGCTCTGCATAAGGTGCGCGCTTTGCGCGAGGTGGCTCTCCAGCACCGCCGGAGCGACTCCGGGGTCGAACGGAGAGGTCGCGGGCGCGAGGTCCGCGACTCCGATCTCGCGCAGATACAGCTCGAACCCCGTTTGCGTTTTCTCGGCGGACAAGTGCTCGGATGTGGCGGCCAAGTCTTCGATGCCGGGGAGGATAACCGGCGGGCATGATCTCCGTGCTCATGGCGGCCCAAAGATCGTTGATGCCACTGCCGACTCGCTTGCTGGATACAATCACGCCGCGGATGCTTCTGAGCCGCCGTCAGCCTCGATTCATCTCGTCCCCGGGCTCGGCGTTCGCTGGCCTGCGTGACCGCGCTGGTGAGGCGCGGGGCCGACTACGTGACCGCGCGTGACCAAGATCGCCTTCGTCGGTTTCGGCGAGCTGGGGTCGAGCCTGGCCGAGGGACTGGCGGGTTCGGGCCGCCACCGCCTCCGCGCGTACATCCGAGGCTGGCCTAAAGCAAGCGAGAGCTACGAGCGTCGCCTCACGGCCTCCGGAACGACCCCCTGCGCTTCGCTCAACGAGGCGGTAGCCGACGCCGAGGTCGTTCTCGCGGCGGTGCCGGCAACCGTCTCGCTCCAGCTGGCTCGCGAGGCGGCGGCGCACCTGAAGCGGGACGCCGTGTACGCCGATCTCGCGACGGCTTCAGCCACGGACAAGCAGGCCGCGGCGGAGGTCCTCGGGCCGCAAGGCGTCGTCTACGCGGACGCGGCCGTCCTCGGAACAGTCGCTGTCGACGGGTTCCGCGTCCCGATCCTCGTATCCGGGCCGGGCGCGGCCGCGATCCGCTCGCTGCTCGAGCCGGACGGATTCAGGGTGACCGAGATCGCCGGCCCCGTGGGTCAGGCCGCGCTCGTCAAGCTCCTGCGCAGCGCCTACCTCAAGGGCCGCGACGCGCTGATTGTTCAGACGCTGCTCGCAGCGCGGCGCTACGGCCTCAAGGAAATCGTCGCAGAGTCTCTCGAGAGACCCGGGGATCGCCTGCCGTTCGACGCGATCGCGACGCGGGTGCTGTGCTCGGTGGCCATCCACGCCGGGCGACGCGCGCACGAGCTCGAGCAGGTCGGTGAGGTGCTGCGAGAGGTGGGCATCGACCCGGCGCTGGCGCGGGCCGGATCGCAGACGCTCGAACGGATCGCCGCGCTGCGGCTCAGGGATGTGCTCGGAGAGGGCCGGCCAGCCGACCCCGACGCGGTGCTCGCGGCGATCGACGAGCTCGCCAAGAACCACAGCTGACGCCCGCGCGCGGTGGCTACGCGTGCGCGGCGGCAGACTGGGGTGCGGGCGCCGGAGTGCCCGGCCCCCAGCCGTCGGGCATGCTGAGCACTCCGTCCTGGAGCGCCTGCACTGAGCTCTGCCCACAGTAGGCCATCGCCATCTCGAGCTGTAGTCGAAGGATCTCGATTACGCGGCGAACACCTTCGGGTCCGCCCACCGCCAAGCCCCAGAGCCATGGACGCCCAACCCCCACCGCGCGGGCGCCTAGCAGCAGGGCCTTCAGCACATCCGTGCCCCGTCTCACCCCGGAGTCGAGGTAAACCTCGACCTTCGCGTCGACCGCGGAGACGATCTCGGGCAGCACCTCGATCGTGCTCGGCGCGGTGTCGACCATTCGACCGCCGTGATTGGAGACCAAGATGCCGGCGGCGCCGGCCTCGACGGCCAGGACGGCATCCTCGGCGGTGACGATGCCCTTGAGGACGATCGGCAAGGACGTCACCTCGCGCAGCCAATGCAAGTCGTCGAGCGAGAATGGATAGCCGGGGATTCGCAGGTCGGGGAATACTTCGTCGTGCAGGCGGAAGTGCACGCGATCGTATGGCGGCAAGAACCAGTTGCGGCGATCGCGCTCCCTCGGATGCTGGACCGGCACGTCCACCGTGATGCACAGCGCTCGGTATCCCACGGCGTGCGCTCGGAGCGCCCACTCCTCGGTGGTCGCCCGGTCGCGGTGATAGAGCTGCAGCCACAGGGGGCCCCGCGCCTCGGTGGCAATGCGCTCGATGCGCTCGCCGGTCGCGGCGGGAACGATCGTAAGCGTGTCCGCCAGCGCCGCTCCGGCGGAGGTGGCGATCTCTCCGTCGGGATGCAGATTGGCCTGATACGCCGCGGGTGAAAGCATCACCGGGAGGCTGATCGGGGCGCCGAGCACGCTGGTCGATAGCTCGGGCGCGGTCACCGGCCGCAGGAACCGCGGGCGGAGCACGAGCTCGGAAAGCGCCCGGGAGTTGCGCGCGAGCGTGATCTCGTCCGCCGCGCCCGCGGCGATGTAGTCCCACACGTGCCGCGGCAGCCGGCGCTCAGCCGCGGCCTCGCAGTCCGAGAGCGTGATCAGCTCATCCAGCATGATCCCTCGAGCCTCCCGATGACTCTCCGTCTGCGGAGTCACGGCCCGCACCCTTGCGCCCAGCGGCCACGTAGTGCCAGCCGCTGCCGCGCAGACGTGGATGTCCACCTGCGTAACGCTCCAGGCGCTCGTGGAGACCGGTGCCGACGCTGTCGGGCAGAAGCGATCTGTCCATGACGGTGAACGGCCCGTAGCCCACAGTGGTACGGCGGGCGACGGCGATCCCCGCGCCGGCCAGCATCTCGTCCACTTCAGCCGGCAGATGACGGTAGGACGGGGCGCTGTCGCCCTGAACGCTGGATTGACGCGAAAGCATCCGCTTTACAGGACGCAGCGGGCGCAGGAGCGGATTCTCGCGCGGCTCGACTAGCCGGTTGAGCCGGCGGCGGTTGTCAGCCGTGACGATGATCCCGCCGCCCGGCGCGAGCACCCGCGCGAACTCGGCGACGGCTTTCACCGGATCATGGAGCCACGGCAGCAGGCCGAGCGCGACGATCAGGGCGAACTCGCCGTCGCCGAAGGGCAGACGATGGACGTCGGCCTCTCGGATTGTGACTCGGCCCGCGAGCCCCTGCTCGGCGGCGAGCCTGGCTGCCGTCTGCACCATCTCGGGGCTCGAGTCGGTGCCGATGACCGAGAATCCGCGCCGGGCCAACTCGACGCTCATCAGGCCGGCGCCGCACCCCGCATCGAGCGCCTTCGCCCCGGCCGCAAGTCCGAACTCGACCGCCCAGGCCGCCACCGTCTCCAAGCGCCGGCGATAAACCAGGCCTTGGAGCTCCTGCCGGCCATAGATGGCGCGCCAGTAGCCCGCCGACACGTCGAAGTAGCGGTCGACCGTCCCTTGCGGATCCGAGCTTGGAGCGGTCACTGGCATCTCGGCGCCGGGGGGAGCGCTCCGCGCCTGACGTAGCCCAGGCCGCTGCGGCTCGTCGTCGACACGGGCTTGCCGTTGCGCCAGTCGATCTCTAGGAACTTCCGCGAGTTGCGCAGCGGCGGGAGAAACGCGACCGCGCGTCGGGTTGCGGTGTCGATCACGTCACCCGAATCTCCGACGTAGACATAGCAGCCACTGCGGCTATGCAACAGCCAACCATCGCGGGCGCAGTCGTAGCTGCAGCCGGCCTCAGCGCCGATGAGCGGATGTGCCAGCTTGATGTCTGCCACTCGGAGGGGCGGGCGGCGGGGCACGCCGGCGACGTCGAACACGTGCACGAAGCCGTTCGGCGCGTCCATCACCCACAGCTGCCGTTCGTTGGGGGCTAGCGAGATCCCGTGACTCGGCGCGGACGGCGAGAACGTGGCCGGGTCGTACTGAAAGCGGGGTCCGAAGCTGTCAGTGTAGAGGACGCGTCCGGTGTTGATGCTCGAAACCTGAAAGCCGAGAAAGCCGGTGGCGGTGGTGTACGCCAACGTCTCGGTGCCATTGATGGTGAACGGCCGGACGCTCGACCGCAACGGCCCGATCCGCCGGAATACACGATCCGTCGCGGTGCTCGCGACGTCGAGGTAGGGATAGTTGCGGCCTCCGAGGTACACGCTCTTGCCGCTCAGCCCGACGACCGTGTTGTGCGGACCCTTGCCGGCATCGATCCGACCAACGACCGCGCCCGAGTGGGCGTCGATCACCATCCAGACGCCGTCGGAGGAGAGCTCGCCGTCAGGCATGTAGATGCGCGCGCCCGAGTCCGAGATGGCCATGCTGTCGACCCCGAATGGATACGTCCGCCTCCATGTAACGGCGCCGGTCAGCAGGTTGTAGGCAAGCAACGAACCGGCGGTGCCCGGCCCACCATCCTCACCGTAGCTCAGGTAGAGCGTGTCCGTGCGCGGGCTGACGACGACCCCGCGAATTCCCCTGACGCCGGGCAGGGCCACCCGCTGCACGGGTCGGTGGCGGTGGTCTATGTCATAGACGTACATCGCCTGATCGGGGAACACGTACAGGTAGTGGTGAACCCCGCGCGTCTGGCGAGACGCCGCGTGTGGCGCCATCGCGGACGCCGGCCGGGCGCTTCTCACGGCCGACGGCCGAGCAGCCGTCGTGGGGCTGGGGCGCGATGCGGCGGCGCATCCAGAGGCGGAGATCAAAGCCCCGGCGGCCAACGCCGCGCCCAAGGCGCGCAGGCGGCTCATCGTCTACGCGTGTCCGCTAGCACTCGCACGGCGCGCGGCAGCGCCTGGAAGCTCATGCTAAAAAATGGTACTGGATCGTCCCGCGCCCACCAGGCGGCTTCGTCGAGCCCCTTCAGCGAGCTCGCCCACGAACGCAAGCCAAGGGCCCGCTCGCGTGTGAGCTTGATCGATGCCGCCAGGTCACCGGGCTCGTCGATCCACTTGCGACCGTCGATGATCCCAGAGTCGGGCACCGGCCGCCCGGTCAGGTCGAGGTGCAGCGCGCGCACGACGTCGATCCCGTTGCTGGACGCGAACATCCTGAAGCTGCTCCCCAGCCGCGGGTTGACGTCGAACAGCTTGTAGAGGCCGTCGCGGCGATCGAAGTGAAAGCCGATGTCCACGATCCCGCGGTAATCGAGCTCGCGCAGCAGGCGGCGCGCAAGAGCGTCCACAGTCTCGTTGGCAGCGCATATTCCGAGCGTGGTCTGGCCCGTACGAGGGCCTTGCTGCCGCAGCCTGCGACCAGTGAAGGCGCACAGGCACTCGCCTCCGTCGCCCGCACAGCCGTTGAACGTCCAGACCGCCTCAGAGCCTCCAGGTATGTGCTCCTGCAGCATCACCTGCGGCGCGACGTCTGACTCCATGCGAGCGTAGGCCGCCAGCAGTTGCTCGGGTGTGTGAGCGATGCATACGCTCGGAGCCGCCCGGTCGCGGGGCGGCAGCCACGGCTCGGTGCGCTTGACCACCACTGGATAGCCGTGCTCGGCGGCCTGCTCGAGCAGCTGAGTCTCGTCGACCGGAAAAGTGGACCTGGGAGTGGGGACGTGGAGCTCCCGGCACACTCGCCAGAGCTCGCGCTTGGATGCGAGCCGGCGCTGGATGCCGGGCGGGGCAAGCGGCATCGCGTAGTGCTTGGCCAGCCGATCCTGGTGATCGTTGACGACCACGGCCGCGAGGTCGTCGATCGGCAGCAGAATCGCCCGTCCCAGCTGCGGTCGCATCTCGATCAGCGCGTCGACCCACTCACCCTCCGGTGCGGCCGGCGAGAGCGCAAGGCTTCCCGCGGCGTAGCGCGAGCGGGTCGCCGGCTCGCGAGCGCTGTGGCGCACCGAGAAAACGGGAATGCCGAGCCGGCCGGCGCTGCGAATCACGGCGAGCGCGCAGCGCTGGAAGCGGGCGACGTCGCGGCGCAGAACGAGGATCGCCGTGGAGGTGTCGACTGCGAGAGGGGGCGATGGCCGACCGTTCGTCCTCATTGCCCGTCGCTCAGCACCAGCTCGCCGTTTCGCATCTCGTACACGGAGTCAAGGTCGTCGACGTGCTCGAGGATGAATTCCGCGTCGTGCAGCTGCCCGGTGTCGGCGAGGTAACGTACGCTGTGCCCGTCCATGAAAGCGTCGTCGGGCGCGTCCGCCCAACGCTTTACGATCTCCTCTACGAGCACGTTGCGCGGCTCGAAGCCGGCCGCCAGCAGCGCCCCCGCGATCCGGCCGCAGCAGAGGCGATCCTCTTCGCGGAATTCGATTCGGTGCTCACCGGCGAGCAATAGCACGTGCTCGTGGGCGTCGATCAGCCGCTGCGCCTGGGCCCGAGCATTGCGAAGGCAGGCTGCGTAAGTGCGGCTGCGCGCTGCCGCGGCGGTCAGGAGGCCGGTTCCCGAGCTCGAAAGGAGGATTACCGGCCGCTCGAGCTCGGCTCGGCGCTCCATCTCCGTGGGGCTGTTCTGGAGATGAAACCCGTACGGCATGTTGCCGCCGAGCTCGCCGACGAGCAGCGGGCTGTGGAGCCTGCCCGCAAGCGGCACTGCCTCTTCCAGGGAGGCCACCGGGAAGCACCGGCGGCCGGCGTGGACGGCGGTCACGGCGGTGGTCGTCGCTCGGATGACGTCGATCCCCACGACCGTCCAGTCCTCATCGCCCTCGCTGAAGGTCGGATAGCGCGCGATCGCAACGGTGCGGGTGGCGCTCATCGAATGGCTCGCGCCTCGGTCGTCGCAGACGGAGCTTGGGGTTTGCTGTTCACGGCTCCTCTTCGCCCCGTAGTCCGGTCCCGGTTACGGTCGCGGTCGCGTGAGCAGTTCAGGTAGGCCCAGGGTTGCTGGTCGACGTAAAGATATCCGGTTGCGTGGGAGCGGGGGTCCGCTGAGCGGACGTCGGAGCGTCAGCGGGCAGCCTCGCCCCTCCAAGGGGTCGCCAATCCTCCGCAAATCTTGGTGTAATCGTGCTATAACGTTGACGAGGGTGTTTGGCGGGCAACGCGAGAGTTCGGGGGGCTGGTCATGATGACGATGCGACTGGGCCTGCGGACGGTCGTGGGTGTAGCGCTGGTGGGTGTGTGCTTGATGGTGTCGAGCGCGACCGCGATCGCCGTGCGGTCCTCGCGCCGGCCTGCGGCTGGCGCCCGCGTGCGCAGCGGCCCGTCATCGGCGCGGGGGGTGCTGCTGCCGGCGCCGGCGTCCGCAAAGCCGCGATACCAGCCCGGGGTTGTGCTCGTGGGTCTGCGCCCGGGGGTGGCGAGCTCGGTGCTGCCGGCGCTGACGCGCGGCGTGTCGGCCCGCGGCCAGCGTTCATTGGGCTTTGTCGGCTCTGCCACCAGGGCGGCTCGTAGGCTGCAACGCCGGGTCGGCGCCTCGTTCTTGCTTCGGGTTCCGTCGGGGACGGTGCTCACGGCGGTGGCGTGGCTGCGGCGCCAGCGCCGCTTCGTGCGCTACGCCGAGCCTAATTACGTGCTGGAGCCGGCTGCCGCCACCAGGGTGCCCAACGATCCCTCGTTTGGCCTGCAGTGGGGGTCGCTCAACACGGGCCAGTCGGTCAAGGGGGTCTCGGGGACCCCTGGCGCGGATGACCATGCGGCGCAGGCGTGGACGCACAGCACCGGCAGTCGTTCGATCGTGATTGGCGAGGTCGACACCGGCGTCGATTACAACCATCCCGACCTGGCGGCCAACATCTGGTCTAACCCCGGTGGGATCGGCGGCTGTCCCGCCGGAACCCACGGCTACAACGTGCTCAGCTCGAGCTGCGATCCGATGGACACCGACGTCAGCTTCAACGGGCACGGTACCCACGTGGCCGGGATCATGGGCGCGGTCGGTAACAACGCCACGGGCGTCGCGGGGATGAACTGGTCGACCACGATCCTGCCGGTCAGGTGGGTCAGCGACGACAACGCGGCCAACACCACCAGTAACCTGATCTCCGCTCTGAACTGGCTGCTCCAGGCGAAGCAGGCGGGCGTCAACGTCCGGGTCATAAACGATTCGACCGTGTTCATCGGCACCGCCTACTCCCAGGCGCTGTCGGACGAGATCGACGCGCTGGGCGCTAACAACATCCTGTTCGTGACCGCCGCGGGCAACACCGGACAGAACGACGACGACCCCCGCTACGTCCGTTACCCGTGCGCCTATGACCGCCCGACCGAGATCTGCGTGACCGCCACCAACCAGACCGATCAGCTGCCCAGCTACGCCAACTACGGTCCCAACACCGTCGATCTGGGGGCGCCCGGCGACAACATCTACTCGACGCTGCGCAACGGGACCTATGGCTACATCAGCGGCAGCTCGATGGCCTCAGCCCAGGTGTCAGGAGCCGCCGCGCTGATCCTGTCCGCGCAGAACTTCTCCCCCACAGCCCTGAAGGCCGACATCCTCAACACCGTCGACCCGCTCAGCTCCCTGGCCGGGCTCGTCCGCACCGGCGGACGCCTAGACGTATGCGCAGCCCTACCCGGGTGCGAGTTCGGAGTGTTCACGTATCCGACCAACGGTCAGACCAATGTGGACACGACCAAACCGTTCACGTGGAGTACGGCGCCCGCGGCGCAGGGTTACTACCTGACGGTCGGAACCACCAAGGGCGGCTATGACGTCGTGAACTCGGGGCCGATACCCGCGAGCCAGTCGTCCTACAACGTGCCCGCGATGCCGGCCGGCCAGACCCTGTACGCGACTCTGTACACCGAGCTGAACGGCAACTACAACAACTACCAACAGATCACGTTCACGGCCGCGGCCCAAGGCGGGAGCAGTCCGATGGTGGCCATGTCTGCAAGAGTGAAGGCGCGGTCCGCGCTGGGTTGGCTGCCCCCGGCTGCCTCTCGTGCCCGTTCGCGGCCTGTGCCGGGCTGGCTGCGTTCTGCCTCGCGTGCCCGTTCGCGGCCTGTGCCGGGCTGGCTGCGTTCTGCCTCGCGTGCCCATTCGCGGCCTGTGCCGGGCTGGCTGCGTTCTGCCTCGCGTGCCCGTTCAGAGTCTGTTCCTAGGTGGCTCTTTCGTGGTACATGGTGATCCAGCCGGTGTGCCCAGCCGTTGTTGGCCCCCCCGGCGTTGTTGAGTCCCATCCCGCAGTGAGCCGCAGGCGCCAGATGCCGAAACCAAAGGGCCATGTCCCGCAGTCGCTGCGGCACGTGGCGTAGCGGCTGGGCCGCCGGCTCGGCTCGCGTGCAGCAGTCGGTGACCGTCTAGCGTCCAGGCCTATGCACGCGCAATCATCGATGCCGGGGTTGGTGCGTCGCGGCGAGCTGCTGAGCGCCGCGAGCGCCCTGGCGCTGCTCGCGTTGATGTTCCTGACCAAGTGGTACGGGGTCGCGGGGGTACCCGACCCTTCGGCGGCGCGGCCGGCGATCTCGACCGCGGTGAACGCCTGGGACGGACTGACCACGGTCCGGTGGGTGATGCTGCTCACGATCTGCGCCGCACTGGGGTCGGTCATCCTGCACGCATCGCAGCGGTCGCACGGTACCAAGACCGACACGAGCGCTGTGCTGGCCGGACTCGGCGCCCTGATCGCGGTCCTGCTCCTCTACCGGGTGCTGATCGATCTCCCGGAGGCCACCAAGATCATCGACCAGAAGCTCGGAGCGTTTTTGGGCTTGATGTGCGCGCTCGGGATCGCGCTCGGGGGCTTTCAGTCCGTGGGTGAGCAGCGGGCGCTCGCGCGAGCTGTGTCGCTGCGGCCGAGACAGCGGAGCCGAGTCGCTTCCGGCGGTCGGGCGCGCTAGGGTCCCTGGCGCCGCCCGAGGCACGCTGCGGCGCACGGGGGCTGCAGTTTCGGCGAGCCAGCAGGTCCCACGATCGGTGACCAACCAGGGAGGACTTCGTGAACACTGAAAACATCTCCAGAGACGACTGGATCATCGGCGGCGTGGCGCTGCTGCTGATCATCGACCTGCTGTTCCTGCCGTGGTTCAGCCTCACGGTCGGACCGTTCTCGGCCTCCTCGACCGCCACCGGCGATCCCGACGGCTGGCTGGGGATCCTGGCGGTGCTGTTCGCACTCGCGCTGATCGCGGATCTCGCGATCGAGCGCTTCTCGCCTCAAAGCCAGGTGCCGGCGGTCTCGGGCAGCCGCACCCAGACGCGTTTCGTGCTGGCGTGCGTGGCGGCGGTGTTCGTGGTGCTGAAGTTCCTGTTCCACATTCACTTCAGCCTGTTCGGCTTCGGCTTCTGGGCGGGCATCGTCCTGGCCGCGGCGCTGATCTACGTAGCGCTGCAGGCACGCGGCGCGAGCGTCGGGGCGCCCGGCGGCGTCTAAGGCAGTCCAGGAGGACTGACCGGGCCTGCGGCGGATGCGTTTCGAGCCCGCACGGCTTCGGCGCGGCGAGCTGATCGTGGGCGCCAGCGCGATCGTGCTGCTGGCGGTGATGTTGCTGCTCGAGTGGTATGGGCTCTCGGGCCAGACGCAGCGCAGCGCCCGGGCGCTCGGCGTCGCGACCTCGGTCAACGGCTGGCACGGCCTGAAGACACTGCGCTGGCTGATGCTGGTGACGATCGCCGCTGCGCTCGCGCTGGCGATCGTCCAGGGGGTCTGCCGGCCGCCCGCGCTGCCAGTCAGCCTCAGCGTGATCGTCACCGTGCTGAGTGGGCTGACCTCGCTGGCGCTGATCTACCGGGTGCTGATCAGCGTTCCCGGGCCGAGCGGCCTGCTGCACCAGAAGCTGGGGGCCTACCTGGGGCTGGTGAGCGCGTTCGCGCTGACCTACGGCGCGTTTCGCTCGCTGCGCGAGGAGGCTCCCCGTGACGCCGCCGGGGCCAGCATTCCGGCGGTCAAGCTCGGAGGCAAGACCTGATCGCGGCCCGCGGGGTCAGCCGGCCGAGGCCGCCGCGCGATCCTCCCACCGCGAACCTAGAATGCTGTCTCGATGCTCGACCGCGCGCAGGTTCTACACGTCGCCCGCCTCGCCCGTCTGGAGCTCGACGAGGCGGAGGTGCAGCGGATGGCCGCCGAGCTCTCGAAGGTCCTCGATCACGTGCAGCGCATCGGCGAGCTCGACCTCGACGGCGTGGCTCCCACTTCGCACGTGGTCGACGTGACCGGAGTCGTGCGGGCCGACGTACCCGTGCCGTCGCTGCCGAGGGAGGTCGTGCTCGCCTCGGCGCCCGAGCCTGTCGATGGCGGCTTCGGCGTCCCCAGCCCCGGTCCGGCAGAGCAGTGAGCGAGCTGATCGAGCTGACCGCGGCCGCTGCGGCCACGAAGGTTCGCGCACGAGAGATCGACCCCGCGGAACTGTTCGAGGCCTATCGCGAGCGCGCCGAGGGGGACGAGCTGAACGCGTTCACTTGGGTGGCGGATGCGGCACCGGCCTCCGCGCCTGGCCCAGACGCGCCGTTTGCCGGCGTGCCGGTAGCCGTCAAGGACCTGTTCTGCACGACCGGCGTCCCGAGCCAGGCCGGTTCGAGGATCCTGGAAGGCTACCGGCCTCCATACACGGCGACCGTGGTCGCAAAGCTGCTCGATGCCGGCGCGCCGCTGCTGGGCAAGACCAACCAGGACGAGTTCGCGATGGGCTCCTCGAGCGAGAACTCGGCCTTCGGCCCGGTGCTGAACCCGTGGGACAGAGGCCGTGTCCCCGGCGGATCCTCTGGCGGCAGCGCCGTCGCGGTCGCGGCCGGGCTCGCCCCGTGGGCGATCGGCACCGACACCGGCGGCTCGATCCGACAGCCCGCCGCGCTGTGCGGGATCGTCGGCCTGAAGCCCACCTACGGAGCGTGCTCGCGCTACGGCATGATCGCGTTTGCCTCCTCGCTTGACCAGGCCGGCCCGCTCACGCGGGACGTGACCGACGGGGCGCTGCTGCTCTCGAGGATGGTCGGTCACGACAGCTGCGACTCGACCTCGGTCCCGTTTCCTGGGGAGATAGCGCTGCCGAGCGCCGATGATCTCGGCGGGGTGAGGCTGGGCGTCCCCGAGGAGCTGCTCGCCGCCGACGAAAACGGCGCCGGCATCGAGCCGGGGGTCCGCGAGAGCTTCGAGGTGACGTTGGCGCGCGCGGAGCAGCTCGGCGCGACGGTGGCGCCTTGCCGCCTCCCGCACGCGCCGCACGCGCTCTCGGCGTACTACCTGATCGCACCGGCCGAGGCGTCGGCCAACCTGGCCCGTTTCGACGGTGTCCGCTACGGGGTGCGCGTCGACGGCGACGAGCTCGGATCGATGTACAGCCGCACGCGCGCCACAGGATTCGGGCCGGAGGTCAAGCGCCGGATCATGCTCGGCACGTACGCCCTTTCGAGTGGCTACTACGACGCCTACTACGGGACCGCGCAAAAGGTCCGCACCAAGATCTCTGAGGACTTCCGGACCGTGTTTCAGCGGTTTGACTTCGTCGTGACTCCCACCAGTCCCTGGGTCGCGTTCGAGCTCGCAGCCAAGACAGACGACCCGCTCGCGATGTACATGAACGACTTCTGCACCGTCCCGATGTCGCTCGCGGGAATACCGGCGATCTCGATCCCCTCCGGGCTCAGCAACGGGCTCCCCGTGGGCTTTCAGCTCGCCGGGCCGGCGTTCAGCGAGAACCGTCTGCTCGACGCAGCCTATGCGCTCGAGCGCGCGATCGGCTTCGACGGAAGCGGAGTCCGCGGATGAGCACGGTGCCTGAGCCATCGATCAGTGCTGCCGGCGGCGGCTGGGAACCCGTGATCGGGCTCGAGATCCATGTCCAGCTGAAGACTAGGACGAAGATGTTCTGCGGCTGCGAGCTCTCGTTCGGCGATCCCCCGAACGTCCACACCTGCCCCGTGTGCCTGGGTCTCCCCGGCGCGCTTCCGGTCCTGAACGGCCGGGCGGTCGAATTCGGGGTCATGATCGGCCTCGCGCTCGGCTCCAAGATCGCACAGCGGTCCCTGTTTCACCGCAAGAACTACTTCTACCCGGACTCGCCCAAGGGCTACCAGATATCCCAGTACGACGTGCCTCTGTGCACCGGTGGGCGGCTCGAAGGCGTGAGGATCCACCGCGTCCATCTCGAGGAGGATGCCGCCAAGCTCGTGCACGTGGGAGGCAGCGGTCGCATCCACGGCTCGGATCGGAGCGTCGTCGACTTCAACCGCTGCGGCACTCCGCTGGTGGAGATCGTCACCGAGCCAGACCTGCACACGCCCGAGCAAACGCGCGAGTGGCTGACGCTGTTGCGCACCACGCTGCGCCAGCTCGGCGTCTCAGACGTGAACATGGAGGAGGGATCGCTGCGTGCCGATGCCAACGTGTCGGTCAGGCGCCCGGGCTCCGCGGAGCTGGGCACCAAGACCGAGCTCAAGAACATGAACTCGTTCCGGTTCCTCGAGCGCGGCGTCCGGGCTGAGATCGAACGTCAGGTCGAACTGCTCGAGTCCGGAGCGCAGGTCGTCCAGGAGACGCTGCATTTCGACCCCACCACTCGCTCCGCGAGCGGTGCCGGCCGCCACCCCTCCGGCGCGGCGCCCGCGGGAGGTGCCCCCAGCAGGCTGACGGCGCTGCGCTCCAAGGAGGAGGCACACGACTACCGCTACTTCCCCGAGCCGGACCTGGTCGCGCTGCTGGCGACCGAGGAGATGCTGAGCGCCGCCGCTGCGCGCCTGCCCGAGCTGCCCGCTGCCCGCGCGCAGCGCTTACAACGCGAGTTCGGCCTGGGCCCCGACCGCGCCCGCGAGCTCGCCTTCCGCCGCGAGCTCGCCGACTACTTCGAGGGGGCGGTCGCCGCGGCTTCTGACAGCGGCCGCGAAACGACGGTCGCGATCGCCAACTGGATTCCGCAGCTCGTGGAGCGGATTGGCTCCGACGCCGATCCCGCCCGGAGCCACGTCAGGCCCGAGGCGCTGGCGGCGCTGGCGGCGATGGTGGCCGCCAAGGAGGTCAGTCGCGACGCCGCCCGCGACGTGCTGACGAGGCTCGTGGCGAGCGGCGGAGACCCGCGCACGATCGTTGAGCACGAAGGGCTGGGCGCTCTCAGCAGCGGCGATGGTGACCGGCTGCAAGCGATCGTCGACCGCGCGCTCGCCGCCGATCCCGACGCCGCCGCCAAGGTCTGGGCGGGGAACAAGAAGGCGATCGGGCCCCTGGTCGGCTACGTGATGCGCGAGACCAAGGGCCGTGCGGACGGGAGCGAGGTAACGCGCCTGATCCTCGAGCGCGTCGCGACCGGTTGACGACGCGCCAGGCCGCTTGCCGCGTGATTTCGGCGAGCAGACCGAGGCCCGACGCCTCGTACAAAGACCGAGCGTCGGCCTCCCGACCGCTATTGCAGATCGCGCGAGAGCCGGCGAACCACGAGACCGGCGCCCAAGAGCGCGGCGCCACCGGCGGCGAGCAGCGCCACGTCGAGTCCGGTGAATGGGAGCGTGCTTGAGGAGGTGGACGTATTCCGCTGGGCGTCGTTGCTCGACACCGAGCACAGCTGGGGGTTATACGACTGGCAAGTCGACCCGCCGCTGGCGAAAGCCACACTGGGCGCCATCAAGGCAACACCGACTATCAACGCAACAATTCTCTTCATGAATCCTTCATGCCCTTTCTGAAAACCGAACAGTCGGCGTAGTAAGCGCCCCGACCCCTACACGTTTCCTACCCGTAGCTTAGACGATCCTGGTATAGAAACACAAGTTCGGTCCAAAAGTCGCACTTCTGGCCTATTGTACGAGGACAAGGAGCTTGAACGCCTCGGTTGACGTCAGGGGCCGCGCGGAATTGGCCCGCACGAGCGCTTGGCGGATCGCCGGCTGCCGCGAGTTGATCGAATAGGCGATCGCGAAGTCCCGGTGCGCCCGCGCGGATTCGCCCAGGGCCGAACTGGCCAGTCCAGCCCCGAGCCATGCGAACCAGCCCCCCGGCTCGCGCGAGATCGACTGCCGGAAGCGCTGCTGGGCGATCGTGTACTCCCCGTTCTGCAGGGCGATCGCACCGGCCAACCGGCCGGGCTCGGAGCTCAGGGGGTCGAGCTTCGCCGCCCGTGTCAGGTCCTTGAGCGCTCCCGCTGCATCGGTGAACCGGGCGTCGGATGCCAGCGAGACCTCACGGACGGACAGATAGGAGAATCCGAGCACGATGACCCCGGCGAGAAGAGCTGTCGCGCCGGCGATCGCGAGCGTGGGCCTCGCGAGCACGCCCGTTCGCGAGGCGGTGAGTTCGCCCGGCCGCTCGGCGCCGGCGGTTGTGGCGGTGCTGCGAGCGCCCTCGCTCTCCAGGGTGGCGTCATCCTGGCGCCGGCCCACTCCGAGCGCACCGGCCATGCCGAGGAAGCCGAGCGCGGGCCCCGACAGCGCGGGGATCTCCCAGAACCAGTCGACCGAGCCGTGGATCAGCCAGACCACGAGCGGCAGCAGCGCGACCCCGGCCAGGCCGCGAACGAGGGCGTCCCCGAGTCGTCGGGCGCGGAGCGCGAGCGCGAGCGCTGCGACGAGGAAGCCGAGGAACAGCGCCAAGCCGACGAAGCCCGTGTGCGCCAGGAGCCGCATCTCGAGGCTGTGGGTCCAGCTGGGCTCCTGGTCGGTGCGCCGGTGCTCGACGTAGTAGTCGGCGAAGTTGTCCTGGCCGAGGCCGCCGACCGGGTGCGCCAGCGCGGCGTCGAGGGAGACGCGCCAGAAATCGTAGCGGCCGCTGCCGACGTCGCCGAAATGTGACCGCGAGGAGAACTTCGTTTCCGGGTGCTTGAAGCCGTTCCACTGGCGCACCACGAACCGGACGGGGTGACCGTGGGTCGCCGCCGCGCCGGCCGCGAGCACCCCCGCGCCCGCGACCACGCTGACCAGGGTGCCGATGGCGCGCCTCCTGGCGGCGGAGAGCGTTCGTGGCCCAAGCAGCGAGTCGCCCCAGGCCAGAAGCGTCCCGAGCACCAGCGCCGCACCGCAGATGATCAGCCCGGCCTGCCCCGCCCGCGCCGCGGCTGGGCCGAGCCCGGCCCCCGCCGAGCTCTGGAAGACATCCAGCAGGCGGTGGAGCCCCACCAGCGCGGCGGCGATCGGGATGATCGCGTAGACCGCGAGACGCAGCCGGTCGGCGGACACGGCGATCGCCGCCAGCACCACTAGCGGCAGCGTGAACAGCCAGCCGCGGCTCTGGACGATGAGGGCCAGCTGCAGCCCGGCGCAGGCCAGCGCGAGCAGCAGTCCGCGCACGGGTCCCGGCAGCTGGCGCCGGCAGGCGAGGCCGGTGCCGACCAACGCCCCGACCATGAACAGCGCCGCGGTCGCGTTGTAATAGCCGGTCGGTGCGGCCAGCCTCCCTGCGACGACGAGGCTGGCGATGCGGTCGTCCGAAGCCAGGCGGACCATCAGTACGACCCCGATCGCTCCGACGCCGATCGCGAACGTGAGCAGGGCGACGAGGGCGCTCTGCGGCGTCCACGGCAGGACAAGCATCAGGGCGAACAGCAGCAGGTAGAGCAACGCTCGGTTTGAGCCCTGCAGCGCGTCGCCCGGCGACTGCGCCCAGGCGATCGAGAGGTAGGACCACGCCACGTACAGCGCCAGCAGGGCCAGCGCGACGACGCCGGCGCGGGGCAGGCGCGGGCGTGCGCCGCTCAGCGCGACCAGCGCCGCGGCGAGCAGCCCCAGCGTCGCCAGCGCGCCCCAGTACCAAGTATCGGCGTCAAAGCCGCCGTCGTGCGCCGCCCAGACGAGCATCAGGCCGACCGCGAGCAGTCCAGGAAGCCCGGAGCGAATGTGCGGTCTGAGAGGCAGCGCCGGCCGAGCCTCGTGCATCGGGCGAGATGATGTCAGATCGAACCACGCGCGCAGCCTGGTAGACACTGCGGTGTATGCCGGTGCCCGGAGCCCCCGACTCGCCACCGAGCGGAAGCGCAGACGCGGGCGCGACGGCGGCCGGGACCGGTGGCGGAATCCTCGCGAACGTCACCTATTCGCTCATCTCGCTGCTTTCGTCGGGTGTGTTCACGGCGATCCTCACGCTGTATCTCGTCCGTGCCCTGGCTCCGTCGCAGTATGGCGATTTCGCGCTCGCGGTGGGGATCGGGGCGCTCGTCGCGCTGCCGGGCGACTTCGGCGTCTCGTCGTCGACTGCCCGCTTCGTGGCCGAGCACCGCGCCGATCCGCCCGGACTCGCGGCGGTCCTGGCAGACGGAGTACGGCTGGAGCTCATCGCTTCCGCGGTTGCCTGTGGCGCGCTGGCGGCCCTGGCCGATCCGATTGCAGCCGCGTTCCAAGCGCCACTCAGCTGGCCTCTGCGGGTGATCGCTGTCGCCGTATTGGGCCAGAACCTCATGGTCCTGTTCGAGCGCAGCTTCATCGCCGCTGGTCGGGCGTCAACCTACGTTCGCGTCGCGTTCGGTGAGAGCGCGATGGAGTGCTCCGCCTCGGTGGTACTCGTTCTGCTGGGCGGTGGCGCCCTCGTCGCCACCGCCGGAAGGGCCCTCGGCTACATATTCGGGGCGCTGCTCGCCTTGATCCTCGCAGCGCGCGCCTTCGGCTGGCCGGCGGCGCTGCGGCGGCCCGGTCGACGTTCGAATGCCGGCCGTATCGCTCGCTATGCCGTGCCGCTCATGCTCGTCGACGGCGCAACCGTCCTGTTCTCGATGGTCGACGTGCTTCTGATCGGCGTCTACCTCGGTACCAAGCAAGTGGGCCTGTTCAGCGCACCGGTACGGCTGTTGCCGTTCTTCTACTACCCGAGCCTCGCCGTCGCCAATGGCGTCGCACCGCGAATGGCCCGTGGGCTTGGCAACGAGCCTGACGGCGCGGCGCTGGCCGGTGGGCTTCGTGGGCTCGTGCTGTTCTATTCGCTGCTACTTGCGCCGCTGATCATCTGGACCAGGCCGATTGTCGACATCCTGCTCGGCGGCAACTATGGCGGCTCGATCACCACGCTGCGAGTCCTTTCGATCTCCGTGTACCTGGGCGGGATCGCGCCGCTCGTTTCGGTGTCGGCCAACTTTCTCGGTGACGCCCGTAGCCGGATCCCGTTGATGATCGGCGCCGCGCTCCTCGATGGCGCAATCGATGTGGTGCTGATTCCCCGCATTGGAATCGTCTCCGGCGCGATCGCCACGGCGGCGGCATTCTTGGTGATGAACGTCGGGCACCTCGCCATCTGCGCTCGCCACGTGAAGCTTCCCTTTTCGCGGATCGCGGTCACCGCGCTACGGGCACTGGCGGCGGCTGCTTCGATGGCGATCGTGCTGGCGCTAATAGGAACCAGGCCCAGCATTCCGATGCTCATCGTCGGAGCCGTCTTGGGCACGATGGCGTTCCTGCTCGCGCTCGTGGTGCTCCAGGAGTTGAGTCGCCCGGAGCTGACCAAGGCATGGCTCTGGACTCGAACTCGCGTAACGCTGCTCAGGCACTAGCTGAACTCACGCAACCGAGATTGGTGTAGAGGTTCGTCGCTGACTACCACGCGGGTCGGTTGGCGTGGGGGCCCCGCCGGCCGAGATCCGATCTCCCGCCACTGACCCAGCAGCGGGTGGCCGTCTGGCCTGCTGCCCTGTCCGCCGCCGGTCATCTTCGTGGCGCACAACACCGCCCGATGGCGTACCTGCGCACGGCCGCCACGCCGGCTGTGGAAGACCGGCACTGCGCTCCGGCCCTGGAGTGCGGACTCGCTCGGCGAGCGTTTCGTTACCCCTTGTCGTGAGGCTGATCGGACGCCTGATTCTCGGAGATGCCGGCGCTCAGCGGTCCAGCGCTCTGTTACTCAAGGACCAGAAGCGTCGTGCGAGCCAGCGGCCGCAAGCCCGGATAGCGTTGCAGGAGCCGGTCATCGAGTATCTGCACCCGTCGCGCGAGGGCCTGTTGCCACGCCAGAGGAAGCACCAGGTTCAAGGGCATCAGGGGAATGCTCATGAGCTCAACCTCGCGGTGCGAAAAGTCCGGGAAGGCGTCTGCGCAGTGACGCCAATCATCCACCGTGAAGGGATGCTCGTCATCAGTTCGCGCCGCAGGCGTGAGCCACCGCCCCAGGCGTAGCAACGGATTGTTAGCCAGCGGCTCAAGAAACACAGCCTTGCCGCCAGGAACGAGGATGCGCCGGATCTCAAGCAAGGCCCGCGGGACGTCCAGATGATGGAGGATCGCCGTCCCAATAATAAGGTCGAAAGACTCATCGGGGAAGCCGGTCTGATGAGCATCGCCGGCATGAAACTCGACCATGTCCGCGTAACCCCCTTCACGCGCTTGGCGCCACGCCTCGGCAATCTCAACCTCCGAGATGTCAATGCCCGCGATCGACACGGCTCCCGCCTCTAGCAGCTCATGGGCATTATTCGCCGGTCCACAGCCGTACAACAGCACTCGCTTTTCGGCTGGGTCGTAGAGGTCGTTGAGTTCCGCGTTGCGGTTGAACGGTCCAATCGCCCGCCAGATCGCCGTGCGCCAGCGCCTATAGCGGCCATGGCTCTCGTTGTAGAACTGACGCTCACGTTCGACGACGTCCGGCACTCCCTGCATGTCGGGGATCGTACTAGCCTCTGATGGTCGAGCGATGCTAGGGCTCACGAGCGCAAGGTGCGCTTGTGCCGGCCGAGGTCACTCGGCATTAGTAGTCGGTCATGTAAGGCCTGCGGCACACCGTTAGCTCTCGGACGCGAGGCCGAGGTTGCGCTCGGCGGTGTCGATGACTGGACGTCGACCAGGCCGGATGGAGCGGGATGACCTGTGGCCGAGCTGCGGCTTATCGCTACTGCGTCGACGCAAGCGTCGTTCCGAACCTCGGAGCACCCGCGTAGGTGGTGACGGTGCCTGGGAACGAGCCAGCGGACCGGTACGACTGGATGTCCAAGAAGTTGGCGTGCGTACCGTCCCAGTTGACGCCCGGATCGAGCGTTGCCTCGTTCAGCGTGGTCGTGCCGTTTGCGAGCGCTTGTAGTTGACCGTCGAAGTAGATTTGTACGGACCCGGTGTTGTTGGTCTCGAAGTTGACGTGGAAGGTGATCGTGTGCCACTGGCCGTCTGTTGCTGGCGGCCCGGTCCACGCTCGCTTGTAGCCGTTCGTAGCGTCCTGGTTCATGACGAAATGGTTCTGGCCGCTTTCGCCAACGTCGCTAAGGCCAAAGCTGACTGGCGGGCTTCCGCCATACGGCTTGCCGTAAATCTCCGCTAGATTGAACCAGGTGCTGGTCGCCGGCACGGTCGTCGGTACCAGCACCGGGATCGAAATGTAGTCATCGTCACCCGGCTTGAATACCGGCGGCGATTCAATGTCGGCCCGCGGACTCGTTGCGCCGGCATAAGGCCGATCACTATCGGCTACCGCGAACTTGAGCACGTCCTGACCGCCACCGGTCGGATTGGGGACAACGGCGACGTGGCCTGAAATAAACGACTGGTACGGATACAGGGTGCCACTGATGCACCCGCAAGCGAAACTTCCGTCGAACCAAGGCGCGATGCCTCCGCCAGTTGGCTGGGTGGGTGCGCTGGGCCAGGCCGGTGCACTGGGGGGCGACACACCGTTGGATCCGGACGGCTTCCTCGGCCTCTTCGTTACTCTCGCCCCGTGACCGAGAGGAATGTGGAGCAACCGGCCACCCGTCCGGCAACGGTGGGAAACTACACTGTTGTGCCGATGTTTGAGCGTGCAGCGGCGATGAGGCATCGTATGGACCGGCCCGCAACGATGCGACGCGGGGGTGGTGTGCGTATGCGTGGGTCTGCAGCGGCGACGAGCCGTCGGATGGATCCGCCGGCAACGGTGCGACACGGCGGTGCTGTGCATATGCGTGGGTCTGCAGTGGCGACGAGCCCTTCGACGAGCATGCCGACAACGATGAGAAGCCGCACCGTGGCGAGCACGCTCGACTGAGCAGCGTGCCCTGGGCGAAGCATCAGTGGCGCCGTGAGCAAGCGCCGTAGTTGAAGATAGACACGCGAGTCCGGCAATGATCGAAAGGACGGTCGTTCGGTTTCGCATACCGCGCTGATCGTCGAGGCTTCCGGCTACTGCCAGTTTCGACCCAGAAGACCGAACGAACGTCCAGAAGACAGCCTCGCACGAGGACCTCAGTGGACTTCCCGCTGCGGCGGACACGCAGGGCTGTTGATGTTGTCGTTGCTTGGTTGTTTTAGTGAGATATCTCTGTGACGGTGGCCATGAAATCCTCCCCGTAGGCGGCCACTGAAACGCCCCGCTGGTGGCCGCTGTTTCTCCCCATGGGTGGCCACGGTTTCTCCCCACGGTTCTGTCCTTTGCGGCCGGTAGTCCGGCTCGCGTCTGGTGTTCGACGCGGTCTGGAGGCCGGCATGAAGAGAGGCGAGGAAGCGATGGAGATTCTTGAGGCGTATGACCCGGCGGGCACGTTGCGTGGTGCGGCGGCGTTGGCGGGGTGTGATCACAAGACGGGTGGCGCGACTGGTCGCGGCGCGTGAGGCGGCTGGTGGCGGGCTGCCGGTGCGGGCGCGCCGGCGGCCGTTGGTGGATCCGTTCGCGGAGAAGATCGACGAGCTGGTGGATCGCTCGCGCGCTCGGATTCGCGCTGATAAGGCGCACGGTGTGCTGGTCGCGATGGGGTATGAGGGGTCGTATCGGACGACCCGGCGGGTTGTGGCGGACGCGAAGCGGCGCTGGCGGCAGAAGCATGGGCGGCGGACACGGCCGTGGATCCCGCAGCCTGGCCTGTGGCTGCAGTGGGATTATGGGGACGGGCCGGAGGTCGCGGGGACGCGGGCGGTGTTGTTCTGCGCGTGGCTGGCGTGGTCGCGGTTTCGGGTGGTGGTGCCGTTGCTCGACAAGACGCTGCCGTCGGTGGTGATCGGGCTGGACCGGACGCTGCGCTACCTGGATGGCGTTCCCACCTACGCGTTGACCGACAACGAGAAGACGGTGACGGTCGAGCATGTGTGCAGATCGCGGTCCGCAACCCGCGGATCGTTGAGGTCTCGCGCCATTACGGTTTGTCGATTGCGACGTGCGAGCCCGCGGACCCGCAGAGCAAGGGTGGCAGCGAGGCGACGGTCAAGATCGCGAAGGCGGATCTGGTGCCGACCGATCACAACCTCCGCGAGGAATACGAGGACTGGCAGGCGCTCGAGCGGGCGTGCGAGCAGTTCATGGCCGATGTCAACACCCGCCCGCACCGCGCCACGCGCCAGGCGCCGGTGAGCCTGCTCGCGCAAGAGCATGAGCATCTGCACCGGCTGCCCAGGGTGGGGCACACGTTGTGCTTCGGGCAGACCCGCAAGGTCGACCGCCAAGCGACGGTCTCGATCGGGGATGCGATCTACTCGGTGCCGCACGAGCTGATCGGCGAGCGGGTGTGGGTCCGCGCCGAAGCTGAGCAGCTGGTCGTCGTGCACGTCGACGCGGACCGGGGGCCGCGGGAGGTCGCCCGGCACGCGCTGACGACGCCGGGCCGGCCGAGCATCAACGACGAGCACTACCCGCCGCGGCCAGCTGGCGCGCTCGAGCGCAAGCCGAGGGCCCGCAGCAGCGAGGAGCGGGAGTTCCTCGCGATCGGGAACGGCGCGGAGCGGTGGCTCAAGCAAGCGGCGGCCGAGGGCACGCAGCGGATCCGTCGCAAGATGGCAGAAGCGGTCGACCTCTCAAAGCTCCACGGACCGGAGCAGGTCAACCAGGCGCTCGAGCGGTGCGCCAGCTACGGCCGGTTCGCTGACGGGGACCTGGCCAGCATCCTCGCTCACCAGCAGACAGCGGTCGTGATCGCGCTGCCGACCAGGGCCTCGGAGAACGCCTCGCTGCAGCGCTCGACCCGCAGCTGGGAGGGATTCGGACGATGAACACCCAGTATCGCGCCGCGAGGGGCGAAACCGAGGCTCTGAGAGGCGATCTGCGGCCCTGCAAGACATCGCTGCGACCGATTCCCCGCCCACCGGAGCGCCAGCCAGGACCGATCGGCGGGCGGCGATGACCGTCAAGCCGCCCACCCCACCGCCGCTCCCCCTAGAGCTCGAGGCGCTCCTTCGCCGTCTGCGGTTGCCTTACGTCCGCAACGCCGCGCCCGAGGTGATCGCTACCGCGAGAGCGCAGCGCTGGGAGCACGCCGAGGTCCTCAAGGCCCTGCTCGCCGAAGAGGCCCAAGGGCGCGACCAAGCGACGATCCGGACCCGCCGGCGCGCCTCGAGGCTGCCGGCCGGCAAGACGTTCGACGCCTGGGAGCCCGACAAATCGGTGATCCCAGCCCAAACACAGCGAGCGCTCCGCACCCTGGAATGGGTCGACCGGGCCGAAGTCGTGGTCGTGAGCGGTCCCAGCGGCAGCGGGAAGAGCCACTTCATCGAGGCGCTCGGACACCTCGCGATCGACAACGGCAAGACCGTCACCTGGCACACGCTCGAGACGCTCGCCCAGCTATTCCGCCGCCACCAAGCGGATGACAGCGTCCACAAAGCGATCGCGAAACTGATCCGCACCGATCTGATCCTGATCGATGATGTCGGCCTGTTGCCCGTTTCCGCCGACGCGGCCGAGGCGCTGTTCAGAGTCGTCGACGCCGCCTACGAGAAACGCTCAATCGCGCTCAGCTCGAACATCCACCCCTCCGG
>JBPCQX010000193.1:0-12583 GCA_050997675.1 Solirubrobacteraceae bacterium | reverse complement strand
GCAGCTTGCGGATGATCTGCTCCGGCGTGTTCCTGCGTCGCTTCACGTGATCGTTCCTTCCTCGCCCATGATCCAGGGCGCGAGAAACTCTCACAAGGGTCGGACCGATCCTCCGGGGTCAGGCCAGTCTCGCCGTATCCCGTACCAGGGAGATAACGAGCGTTCGTCGGCAACCAAGCCAGCGTCCCCGGCCGCCGGTTCTCTTCGACGACGCGTGACGAACTCCGACCGTCGCTCAACGCCATCTACCCTCTCGCCTGCCCGACCAGCAGCACGTCAACGATCGAGACTCTTCCCGTTCCGGGTTCGACGAGCACCGGGTTCAGATCGCCCTCGATGAGGAGCGTTCCGAAATCAGCTGCGAGCCAGGACAGCGCGACGACCGCCTTCGAAACCTCCTCAAGCGGTGTTGGCGCCACGAGATTCCGGTAACCCGCAGCGATGGTGGCAAATCGAGTTCGCTCGATCATCGCGCCGGCCGAGTCCGGCGTGAGTGGGGCGAGTCCCGCCTCGGCGTCATCCAGGATCTCGACCAGAGCGCCGCCGGATCCGACCGTGACGATCGGCCCGAATATGGGATCCGTGCTGAACCCCACAGCAGCTTCGAGCGTGGCCTGAAGCTGCACCTGGATCTCGAAGCCGTCGATCTCGGCCTCGGGCAGCGCTTGGGCGATGTTCGATATGAGTAGATCATCCCATCGGGGCTAGTTCAACTCCGGATCGCCTCGATCCACCACCTCATCTGGGACCAAGAAGATGTTCTCGCCGATCGCCTCAGTCGCCTCCCGGACGATTCGCGCCGCGACCCTAGCCATCAGCCGATCCGCCTCACGGGCTCCAGGGAGTCCAGGTCCCCGGCAAACACCTCATAGATCATGGGACGCGTATCCAGATAGTAGAAATACATGTCATCGATCCACGCGCTGAGCAGGATCTCGGTGCTGTCCTGAGTCAGCTGCTCTCTTAGCGACTCGGCAATCTCAATGCTGGGGGCCCAATAGCCCACGTGATGTACGCCCTCGCCGTGCGCAGCGAGCCAGTCGTACAGGATGCCGTTCGGTGAGGTCGGCTGGAGCAGCTCGACATACAGACCGGGCGAGATCTCCGTCTCCGCACCGAGCCAGGTGAAGTCTGCTGGCGCACCGCGTACGGTGAGCTGGTGCAGGCGACCTGGAACGTATTCATAGACATCCCACGGTCCCCACCCCATCGTCTCGCGCAAGTGTCGTACGCTGCTGTCGAGGTCGGTGACAATCGAGGCAATCTGGTGAATCCCGCGTTCCGGCTCGCCATTCGCCGCAGACGGATTACTGTGCAACCGCGGTTCTGTCACAGCGTTCCTTCCGTTTCCGTTATACCGGCAAGCCGGTGGTTTACCGCCTCGAGTGACATCTGGAGTGGCACGTAGGCGGATTCGTACAGCTGCTCGTACAGTGCAGCCCGTCGCGGATCGGGCTCGATCGGCACGGTCTGAGGCGCGAACCTCGCGACGGCATCCTCGTGGTCGCGGAACAGCCCGATGCCTAGTCCGGCGAGCATTGCGGCTCCCCGAGGAGTGACGTCCGGATCGTTGACGACCTCGAGCTCCCGCCCGAGCGCGTCGGCGCGGGTCTGCAGCCAGAGCCTGTTCTTCACGCCGCCACCCATCACCACCACGCGTCCTGCCTCCACATCCGTCGCTTGCGTCAGCGCGTCGACCGAGGCGCGGGTCTGGTAGCTGAGCCCCTCTAACACGGCCCGTGTCATCGCCGCCCGCGTTGTCGAGCCGGTCAGGCCGACAAACGCGCCACGCGCCAGTTCGTCATGGCGCGGGCCATAGGAACCGAACAGATGCGGAATGAACACGACCCCGCCAGATCCCGGGGCCACAGTCGCGCAGGCCGCGATGATCTCTTCCCACTCGCTCGGAGCGCCACCGCTTGCCTGAACTTCGCGCCGGCACCATTCGGTCACCCCGCCCGAGAGCGCCTCGATCCGCAGCGCCCAGCGGCGCGGCACGACGTGCGGGTCGCAAATGGCCCCACTCTCACACGCGGTCGTGGTGGTGCATGCTTCACGCAGGCACGCGGCGGTGAGCTCCCATGTGCCGGTGAGGATGCCGACGTCGCCCGGCTCAGTGAGGCCGGCGCCAAAGACACCGATCATCCAGTCGGCGCCACCGAGGACGACGGGCACCCCGGCGCGGATACCGGTGGCACGTGCGGCCTCTGCGGTGACTTCTCCGATCATCACCCCGGCCTGTCTGGGTGGCAGGAAAAGACTCCGGGAGAGGCCGAACGCATCGAGCAGGTCCTCGCGCAGACGAAGCTCGCGCTGATCGAGGGTTAGGGTCTGGGAAGTAATCGAGTAGTCGGTGGCGAGCACGCCGGAAAGTCGGTATGCCAGCCAGTCGCCGACGAACACCCAGCGGACCATGCCGTCGGCGAAGCGTGGCTCGTGCTCGGACAGCCAGCCAATCCAGGCAGGAGGGTAGATCGAGTTGAGGCGGTTGCCCGCGATTGCGAACAGTTCCGTGTCGGTCAACCCGCTGCGGGTCAGGACCTTCGCCGTGCCGGCCAATGCATCGAGCCAGGTGACAAATGGAAACAGGGGCTCATTGGCCTCGTTCAGCGGCACGCCGATCAGTCCAAGCTGCGCGATTGCAAGCGCATCCACGGCGCCTGTGAAGGGCTCGACCACGCGCCGGCAGAGATCGGCGACCGTCAGCCAGAGCTCCTCGGCTTCCCAGATATCTACAGGCACGCCCGCGAGATGGATCCGGCGGTCTGGGGGGTCGGCGCGTTGTTCGTGCAGGTTGCGGCCGTGCTCGTCATACACACTGGCCTTGAACGAGGTGGTCCCGAGATCGAGCGCCAGCAGCCGGGTCATCGTCACGCGGTCAGCTAACCGGCACGCGACCATCGAGCCGCGCCACCGCGAACGGAGCCAGTTCCAAGGGCGCGGCGAGTTCGGTCGATGTGAGGGGCGTCGCCGCCTGCTCCCTGTAGGCGAGCGGATCGACGAGCGCTTCGAGCGCAGTCGTTTCGTCGAGCATTCGAATTCCGATCTCCACCGCCCGAACCGGATCCAGCGTGACCGTCAGCGGCACCGGCGTGAGGTTGGCGATCAGGATGCGCAGACGATCGTCCGTACGGAGCGCCAAAGCCGCAAGCTCCGAGGGGTCCCCCAGCTCGCACCGCAGGACCTTTGTCTGCGGACCAAGCTCCAGCACGTCGGCGAACACGTGAAACACCGCGTACGCTCCACCAGGAGGCGCTGCGGCGAACAGCTCGGGCGGGGGCAGCGGCGCATCGCCGGGGATGATGCCGCGGCAACCTACGGTCTCGTAATACGTGAGGCTCCCCGCCCCCGCCTGCGCGAGCGCCGAGATGCTGCCGACCGTCCAAGCCGCGGCGAATAATGACGATTGCCGGGGATCAACCGAGAACGGCAGCGAACTCACACTGTCACTCGGCGGCTCAGCCTCAATCGGATCGCGCGGCCGCAGGGTGACCGGACCAACCGAGATCGGCAGGCCACCCGCAAACTCGATCGCGGTCCTAACCGTGTCAGGTTGCGCCTCGAGCGACTGCGCGATCGACTCCTCGTCGAACGTGTGGACCTGTGGGGTGATCGAGTACACGAGCCCGTCCATCGTGCTCGTGCCGGGACGGTCACGGTTCAGCTCGGCGAACCAGCCGTCGGTGCCGCCGATCACCGGCAGTCGGAGACCGCGCTCAGCGCACACGTGGCGGGCGTGAGCCGTCATCTCCGGGCTCGACACCTGTTGGCCCCCCGTGAACACAAGCAGGCGCGCTGAGGGCCGCGCCCCCAGCTCGGTGATGAGTAGATCGAGCTGGCCGTCGCTCTCGGCGAAGGCGGCGACCTCGAGCGGGCAGCCGAGCGCGCCGGCGGTGTCAGCGGCGGCGGCGAGTCTCGCGATCCAACCGTTGCGGGTGAGATCGAGATCGACGCGAAGATGGCTCGGATGCGCGCGCGCCAGCAGCCCCGTCTCCGCCGCGGAATGGCGCTCTACCGCTCGTGGCAGGCCCAGACCGATCGGCGGCATCGGCCGCCCGCCATCGATATCGAACGTAACGCGTGGAAGATCTGCGCCAGCGCTCGTGCCTGCGGCCCGACCGGACACATGAATCGTCAGCTTCTGCGAGAAGCGCTGACCAGCCGAGGCGTCGAACGGATAGCCGAGCTTCAATGGCGTGCAATATGTCTTGAAAGAGGCGTCGGTCCAGTTGCGCTGGTCCTCAATCTCAAACAGATCGCCCTCGAACACCATGTGGACCTGAAGGCCGCTCGCCAGCGACACATCGAGCTCGCTGACGGAATCAAACAGCGGCCAGTCGAGGCCGTCTTCGAACAGCTGCGGGCCGATCGCCAGTGGCAGCGTTCCTTCGACCGGGCCATCGGGTGAGCGGCCGTGGTAGCTCTGCCCCGCGTACTCCGGCGGAGGATGGAGCAAGCAGAACCCGATCCTGCAGTACCGGAACGCTGTGTGCGCTACCCCGTCGAGCTGGAACGTGATCGTCCCGAACCGGTCACCCTCGATCCTGCCATTCCAGTCGAACGACAGCGGAGGCTCCCGGTGGGTCACCTCGAAACTGCTCGCGAACTCGCGCTCGCCACGCTGGAGCTCGAGTCCGGACACGCTCCCGGCGACGGTCCCCCACTCCTCGTCGCGCACCGCCATGTAGACGCCGCGCAGGATCTCAACGTCGCCGGCGCGCACCGTGCGTATCTGCGGCCCCTCGAGCTCGACCGTCAGCTGACCGGCCTGGACGATCTCCCGTTTGGGCGGCTCCTCGTCCCGGCCGTACCAGAGCTCGTGCCGCGATAGCGGGCGCTCGGAGGCCAGGCCGTTCAACGGTCGCGCTCCTGCCCCTCAAAGCCACCGGTCCAGCCAGGACCCCGAGCCCTGATGGGCCATACATCGACGATCTCTGCCCCCGAGGCGGCGAAGTACACGTCGTGGAGGTTGATCGTGCCGCCGCTGTACCCGACGGTTACCTCGACCACGTCGCCAACGGTCGGGCTCGCGTCCTCCTCGCCGACATCGAGCAGCATGTGCTCCTCGTGCAGTTCCCGCACCTTTCCGATGGCCGGAACGGGACCTGACACGTCGCTGGCGATCGCCTTGGTCCCACAGTCGAGGACCGCGGTCGATCCCTTCCGGCTCACGGTCGTGGCGACAACCGTCAGCGCGGGGTGGAATGCGGGAGCGAGGCGAGCGTAGCCTGCATCCATCACTACATAGGTGCCCGCCTGCAGCTCAGTGACTCGTGAATCGCCGCCCGTCATGTCGTATGTGTTCGTGCCACCCGCGGACACGACCTCGATCTCGCGTCCGTCGGCGCGCAGCGCATCGATATGGCGCGCGAGCAGATCCATCGCCGCGCGCGCGCCGTCGCTGCGTCGCTGACGATCGGGTTCGGTTACCACGTGTCCTTCGTAGCCCATAACGCCGCGGAGCCTTACCCCGGGCAGATCGCTCAGCCGTTGGGCCAGCGCCCGCCCCTCCTCGATGGACCGTACTCCGCCGCGGTGCATCCCGACGTCAACTTCGGCCAGCACCCCGATCTCAGTTCCCTCGCTACTCGCGGCCGCCGAGAGCAAGGCTGCGACGTCCGGGTCGTCGACCGCGACCGTGATCCGGGCCTGGCCGGCGAGCTGGGCGACGAGTGACGCCTTGCCGGGGGTAACGACCTCGTTGGCAATCAGGATCTCGTCGAAGCCATCACGAACGAGCGCCCGGGCCTCCCACACCGTCGCGGCGGTCAGGCCGATCGCGCCGGCGGCCACCTGTTCGCGCGCGATCTCGAGGCACTTGTGCACCTTGAAGTGAGGGCGGACGGCGGCGCGCCCGTTCGTCCACGAGGCCATCGTGGCGATGTTGTCGCGCATTCGATCGACGTCGAGCACGAGCGCCGGCGTTGGCAGCTCGGTTCGAGCACGTCCGATCATCTGGCCCGGCGTCAGCTGCGCACCTGACATCAACTTGCCGTGAGCATTCATCTGTCACCCCTTAACGTGCGGTGGTGGCGAAACTACAGGCACGTCTGCCCTCCGTCGACCATGAAATAGCCGCCGGTGGCGTAGCTCGCGTCGGATGAGGTCAGCCATGCGACCATGCCGGCGACCTCTTCCGGCTGGCCGATGCGGCCGAGAGGGATCAGACGCTCGGCCTCGGCGAGCACCTGGGCATCGGCGACGACGTGGGCGTTCATCGCCGTGTCGATGAAGCCCGGCACGACGACGTTTACGCGGATCCCGAGCGGGGCGAGCTCGCCCGCCATGTTGCGCGCGAGCGCATGACATCCGCCCTTGGAGGCGCTGTACGCATGCTCCCCGTACGCGAATCCGTACATCCCGGTCGGCGACCCAATCATCACGATCGACCCACCTCCGGATGCCGCGATCAAGCGCACCGCGTGCTTGCAGGTGATGAACGTCCCGGTCAGATTGGTGCGGATGATTCGGTCCCAGACCGCCAGCTCCAGCTGATCGACGCGCGCGTCTCCCGTGGTACTCATCGAGATGCCCGCGGCCGCGACAGCAGCGTCGAGCCCGCCCCAGACGTCTCTCACCTGGTCGAATGCGCCCACGATGGCCGCCTCGTCCGCGACGTCAGCGACGAGCTCGAGTACGTCGACTCCGTGGCCGCGTGCCTCGTTCGCCGTCGCGGCGAGCTCGCGTTCTCGAACATCGACAAGCGCGACCGAGGTGCGCTCGGTCGCGAGACGCAGCGCTGCGGCCTTGCCGATGCCAGCCGCGGCACCGGTGATAAGGGCGCGTCGCTGTGTGTCGGGTGTCAGGTCCGGAGGGAGCACGTCAGCGGAGCGCCTCGCCATCCTGCATCGCGGGCGCGGTAGTACCGAGCCTGGCCAGGATGTCCCCGAGGGTGTCCCGGCCGCGGACGAGATCGATCAGCGCGCGCTGCATTTCGTCGGGCGAGGGGTGCCCCATCACGTTGCGTCCGAACGCCGTCCCCGCCGCGCCGGCGCGGAGCGCGTCATCCGCTGCCTGCAGCGCCTCCCGAGGATCGCGCGGAGCTCCGCCAGCGATCACGATCGGGATCCCGGCCAGTTCGCAAATGGTCGCCACGGCGTCCGACGAGCCCGGGTCCGAGACCTTTACGAGGTCGGCGCCAGCCTCGCGAGCGGTGCGGGCCCCCCACGCGAGAGCTTCTGCCCTACTGGTTCCACCGGGGCCTGGAGCCGGGGCTACGTGAACCTCCGCGAGGACGACGACGCCGAGCGCTTCCGCGTCCTCACACAGCCGTGCGAGCGCGGCAAGTGACTCGTTCTCCCGATCTCCGCCGAGCTCGACGTCGACGCAGACCACGTCCGCGCCGATGGACACGCTGGCGAGCACCGTGTGGAGGACAACCGGCGGCCGGTCGGTGTTGTGCAGACCGGTGGAGCCACTCACGCGCACGATCAGACCGACATCGCCTGAGAGACGATCCACGAATCGCTTCGCCTCGCCCCACCTGAGAATGACTGCGTCGACCCCGACGGCGCTGGCCATATCGACAAGTGCACCCGTGTCCTGCGCACCGTCGAATGGACCGACGGGCACGACGATGTCCAGTGGCAGGATCACCGTGTGTCCGGATGGATCCATGACGCGCTGCATCCGCCTCGTCTTGCCTGGGTTCGTCAGAACCACTATCGCACCGCCTTTGTCATCGGGGTTCGGTCTCGGCGCTCGAACTAGTCGCACGGGAATCCTCACTCCCGTTCACGTCACGCTCCGGCATCGATGGCTGCTCCTCGAATGTGGCGGCGGAGACAAGATGGCACGCCACCTGCCGGCCCGAGGGAAGGCGTTCGAGGGGTGGCACAACGTGCTTGCAGACATCGATGGCCTCCGGGCACCGGGTGTGAAAACGACAACCCGTGGGCGGATCGACAGGGCTCGGAATGTCGCCGTGCAGCGACACGTCCGCTCCACTCCAGCCGGCCGCCGGGTCGGGCGGGGGCACTGCGCGCAAGAGTGCCCGGGTGTACGGATGGGCGGGACGCGAGAACACCTCGTCACGCGCGCCGACCTCGACCAGCTGACCGAGATACATAACGGCAACATGCGTGGCGATGTGACGGACCACGGCGAGGTTGTGCGCGATGAAGAGCATCGTCAGCGATAGCTCTTCCCGCAGGTCGGCGAGCAGGTTGAGGACCTGCGCTTGGACGGAGACGTCGAGGGCGCTGACCGGCTCGTCAGCGACGACGAACTCGGGCTGCAGCGCAAGCGCTCGCGCGATGCCAATGCGCTGGCGCTGTCCGCCTGAGAACGCGTATGGAAACCGGTTGGCCGCATCGGGTGGCAGGCCAACGAGCTGGAGCATCTCGGCGATGCGGTCATTGCGCTGGCGCGCCGAGCCGTAACCATGCGTCTGCAGCGGCTCGGCGATGATCGCCCCGACCTTCATGCGTGGGTTCAGCGAGGCGTAGGGGTCCTGGAAGATCATCTGCGCCCGGCCGCGGAACCGCTTCAGCTCGGCACCCTTCAGCTTGCTCACTTCGGCGCCATCGAACTGAACGGAGCCGCGGGTCGGCCGATACAGCCCGAGCAAAGCCCTGCCCGTCGTCGTCTTTCCCGAGCCCGACTCGCCGACTAGGGCGAGTGATTCCCCCCGGCGAATCTCCAGGCTGACACCGTCGACGGCCCGCAACACCTCCGGCTTCCACTTCCAGCTGCGCGCCGCCACCTCGAACGTGACGACAAGATCGTCGGCCTGGACCAGCGGCGCCGCCCCGTTTCCCGCGCTCATGCGCTTGGGTCCTCCGTTCTCACATCGATCAGGCACGCCGCTTCGTGGGTGTCCGCAGCACCGGCGACGCGCTCCAGAGGCGGGTACTCGGTGCGACAGGCGGGCCGCACCCACGTGCACCGTGGTGAGAACGGACACCCGGATACCTCTCGATAGCCGGTGGGCGGTGACCCGGGGATTGTCGTCGGGCGAATGTCAAGGGGCGAGTCGAGCCGTGGCATGGAGTTCATCAGCCCGAGCGTGTAGGGGTGTCGGGGATCGGAGAAGATGTCCTGCGTGCTGCCGGACTCGACGACGCGCCCGGCGTACATGACGATCACTCGGTCGGTCACGCTGGCGACGACGCCGAGATCGTGGGTGATCAGGACCAATGCCATGCCGCGGCGTTTGCGCTCGCGCTCGAGCAGGTCGAGAATCTGCGCCTGGATCGTCACGTCGAGTGCCGTCGTCGGCTCGTCGGCGACGAGCACGTCAGGGTTGGCGGCGATCGCGGCCGCGATCGCAACGCGCTGGCGAAGCCCACCGCTCAGCTGGTGGGGATACTGGCCAAGGCGGGTGACCGGGTCCGGCACGCCCACCTCCTCGAGTAACTCAACTGCTCGCCTGCGCGCGTCAGCGGCACTCATTCCGAGGTGCTCAACCATGCCCTCGGAGATCTGTTTGCCGATCGGCATCAGAGGGTCCAGCGAAGTCATCGAGTCCTGGAAGACCATCGCGATCCGCCGCCCACGGACACCGCGCAGGAGCTTGCGGCTCGCGTTCACGAGCGAGACGCCGCCCAATGAGATCTCGCCGTCCACGATGCGTCCGTTACGCGGCAGCAGCCCGAGCAACGCAAGCGCAATCGCAGTCTTCCCGGAGCCAGACTCCCCCACGATGCCGACGGCTTCACCGGCTTCGATCTCAAACGACACATCGCGGACCGCGACGATCCGGCCGAACGACGTTCCGTACACGGTCGAAAGATGCTGAACGTCGAGCGCTGCCGGCTCGCCCGGGTCGGAGATCGTTGCCGGCGCTACATCGGTCACGTGGAGCTCGCCTCCGTGGTCGTGGGTCGACTGTGACGCGTCATCCGAGGCCTCCGAGCTTGACCTGCACGGTGCGCTCGAGTGTCGGATCGAGCGCGTCGCGCAGGCCGTCACCGACGAGCGAGAAGCCGAGCATCGCGAGCATAATTGCGACCCCGGGGAGCAGGACGAGCCACACGTCGGTCGTCATATAGGTCTGCCCGTCAGCGATCATGTTGCCCCACGAGGCCGTCGGTGGATGGATCCCGAGGCCGACATAGCTGAGCGCCGCCTCGAGCATGATCGCGGTGGCTACTCCGAGAGTGCTGAACACGATCACGCTTGGCATCACGTGGGGCAGAATGTGGCGCACGAGGATCCGACCGCGGCTCACGCCCGCCGTCTGCGCGGCTAAGACGAAGTCGCGTTCGCGCAATGTCACCGCCTGCGTGTACACGACACGGCCAAGATAGGCGCCGAAGCCGACCCCGATGATGATGCCGATCGACACGACGTTCGGCTGCGCTACCGCCAGCACCGCGGTCGCGAGCAGCAGGATCGGGAAGCTGAGGATGACGTCTGCCAAGCGCATCAGCAGCTTGTCGCTGAACCCACCAAACAGGCCGGCGACGCCGCCGATCAACAGACCGATGGCGGCTCCGATGGCAGCCGAGCCGAGTCCGACGACGAGCGAGATCCGGGCGCCGAATAGCAGTCGCGAAAATTCGTCACGCCCGAGCGGATCGGTCCCGAGCAGGAACTGGCCTCCCGGCGGGCGCGGGTTTCCGGCCAGTGTTAGGCCGGTCTGAAGTTGCTCGTTGGGCCCATACGGCGCGATCAGCGGTGCAAGGATCGCGCCCAGGACCAGCACGATCACGAACACGAGACCGATCATCCCCAGCCGGTCATGCCGAAACTCGTACCAAGCAGTGCGCCAGTAGCCGCGCTCGGGGCCGACCGAAGCAGACTCGCTGGCCTCCTCCTGACCGGGTGCCGTCGCCTCGCTGACCGTGGCGGCGACGCCCCGAGCCCCGGCTCCGGGATTGAATGGCGAGAAGATCCTCAGCCCACGCGCAGTGCCGCGGCGGGCCCGGGTGCCCGCATCCGCAACTGTCGGACCCTCACCGGAAGGCTTTGGTTCTGGGAGGGGCTCCTCCACAAAACCCATATTATCGTAATGTAACTACATTGGCGACCGATGCCCGCGCTTCTCCACCTACGGGCGAAGACGGCGTGGTCGAGGCACCAGCGGGCGACGGCGCCTGAAACCCGGATCCTGTGCAGCGCCCTGATCGCGCCCCTGGTCGCGCCCTGGTCGCGCCCTGGTCGCAGTCCGGATCTGCAGTCGGAGCGCCCGGTCGATCTTGCAAATGTAGCGACATTATGATATTCATGGCCGGTGCAAAGGGGGTGTCACTCCTGCGTTGCCGGTGTTAACTGTGTGTCACTCGCGTTCGCCGCCACGCTACGGGCAATAACCCGCGCGAGCGCGTCGCCGCCGGAGCGCGCCGGGCAGGCCTATCGAGGTCTTCAATGAGTCGGTACGTCGTCGGCAGGCTCGGCTGGGCGATCGTCGTCGTATTTGCGATGACGATCATCATTTTTGGCGTGACATTTCTCTCACCGGTCGACCCGGCGCGCCTTTACGCGGGAATACGAGCGTCGCACAAGGAGTATGAGCTGGCGCGCCGCACGCTTGGACTCAACCAACCTATTTTCGTGCAGTACGTTCGGTACCTCGGTCGTCTGCTGCACGGCAACCTAGGCAACTCGTTCTCGACCGGCGAATCGGTCCGCTCGCTCGTGCTCGGGCGCCTCCCGGCGACCCTCGAGCTAGCCGCGGCGGGACTGCTGATCGAGGTGGCGATCGGACTTCCCCTCGGGTTCCTGGCCGCGATCAGGTGGCACGGTCCCGTGGATCGCGCCGTGCTAACGGGCTCGTTGCTCGGCGTCGTGCTGCCGCAGTTCGTCCTCGGATTTGTCCTCTTGTACGTGTTTGCCTACAAGATCCCGATTTTTCCGCTCGGGGCAACCGCCTCGCTGGCCGGGCTCGTGCTGCCGGCGCTCGCGCTCGGCCTGCCTGGTGCCGCCTGGTACGCGCGGATGATTCGCTCGTCGGTGCTCAACGTGGTCGGCGAGGATTTCGTGCGCAACAGCCGGGCGAAAGGACTGTCCGAGTGGACAGTGATGAGGCGCCATGTGTTCCGCAACTCGATCGGTCCGGCGATCACGATGATCGGCCTCGACTTCGGGATCTTTCTCGGCGGCGTTTTGGTGGTCGAGCAGGTGTTTGGCTGGCCGGGAATCGGCCAGCAGGCCTGGAACGCGATCAGCGCCAACGACGTCCCGGTCGTTCTCGGCACGATCATCGTCGCCACGACGGCGGTCGTGATTTTCAATCTGATCGCCGACATCGCCAACGCGGTGCTCGACCCGCGGGTCCGGTATGCGTGAGATATGACGTTGCAGTGTCAAACTGATATGTAGAGCGCGTTGTCAATGGGGGCGTCACGAATTTCTCGCTTTGAGTTGGTGGGGCGGTGGGTTGTGGTCGGCTGGGTGGGTGGCGGTCCGGCAGGCGGTGCGCGACGCGCGGTCAGACTGATATCGGTTATGAAAGAGGGGTCGTTGTCCCAGCCGGCGTTGCTGCCCGGTCGTGGCCTCGCAGGGCACCAGCCCGATGTAGCTCATGAGCTGCTCGGCTTTGGCGAAGCGCTCGAAGTCGCCGATCTCTGCGCACAGCCCGACCGCGGTCAGGGTGTCGATCCCGCGCAGGCACCGCAGCCGGCCGACCTGCACCACCCAC
>JBPCQX010000110.1:0-4210 GCA_050997675.1 Solirubrobacteraceae bacterium | reverse complement strand
GGGCGGATGACGACCGTGGCCGCGTCGGCGGTCTCGGGCTCGATCGCCTCGATGCGCCCGCGCAGCTCCCGCGTCGACCACAAGGGGTTGATCAGCTCCAGGTAGTCGTCGGGCAGCAGCGGGGAGGTGAACGAGCGGATCGCGTTGAGCACGCGTCGCTGCAGCGGGTGCACATTTGGGGGGGCGCCGCGTTCGGGCATTGGTCCGCGTCTCTCTCTCTTCTTAGTCTCGGGTCAGCGTTGCAGCATCGATGGTAGCCGACACTGAGAACGCGTGTCAGCCGGCCGTTCTCGTATGATCCATGGATGTCGGCAGTCGGCCTCAACCCAATGCGACAGGTGCGCGAGCAGGAGCTCGTACGGGCCACGCGCGCGATGTTTGACGAGCGGGGCATGCAGGAAGCTCCGATCGAGGAGATTGCCAAGGCTGTCGGCATCGCTCGCGGCCTGATCTACCGACAGTTCTCCTCCAAGGAGGAGCTCTACGTGCTGACCGTGACCACCTACCTCGACGAGCTCTCGCAGATCCTCGAGGCGGCGGTCGCCGGCGAGCCCCGCGGCCCAGCGGCGCAGCTCGAGCGCTGCGCGGAGGCCTACGCCGGCTACTGCGAGCGCTATCCGGCGTTTCTGGACTGCTCGCTCTCGCTCATGCACGGTCCGGCGCGAGCCCTGCACGAGCGCGTCTCGGAGTCGGTTTGGCTGCGTCTCGGCCAGAGCATGACGGCGTGTATAGACAGGCTCGCGCAGATCCTGCGCGAGGGCAATGAGACGGGCGTCTTTGCGGTCTCCGATCCCGACTACATGAGCAACGTGCTGTGGACCCAGACCCTTGGCGCGATGCATCTCGCGCGGATCGGCGTCGGCGTCAAGCGCCTCGCGCCCGGCGTGCCTGGCCTCTTTGTCGTGGACTCCAAAAAGGTGATCGCCACCTGCGTCGCCAGCGCCGTCGCGACGATCGGGGCGGCGGAGGGCTAAATCAGTGTTATAGGTCGCTCCCGCGCGGGTACACCACTGTCAGGGCCGCCTGAGCATCCGCGGCCCCGAGGGAGTCGAGGGCGCCGCCTGCCCATCAACCGAGAGCAAGGAGAGCACCTTGACGGACCCAGACCAACGCGAGCGCACGGCCGGGGGCATCGTCGGCAAGCTCGCCGGCAAGGCGAAGGAGCTCGCGGGCTCCGCGACTGACAACGACGCGCTGGCCCGCGAGGGTCGCCTCCAACAGGCCCAGGCCGAGGCAGAGGCCGACGCGGCACGCGAGGAGCGCGAGGCGGCGCAGCGATCTCGCGAAGCCGAGCTCGTTGCCGAACAGGCCCGTACCGCCGCCGAGCACGACCGCCTCCGGGCCGAGACCGAGGCCGAGCGTCGCGCGTCGCGCCTCGAGGCCGACCGCGAGCGCGCAGAGCACCAGGCCGACGAGCAGGCCCAGCGCGAGCGCAGCGCCGCAGAAGACCAGCGCCGCGCCGGCGAGCACGCTGCAGAGGAGCTGGAGCAGCGCGCCGAAGGCGCCCGCCTCCAGCAGGCCAAGCAGGAGATCGGCCTCGAGCAGGAAGCTCGCCGCGCCGAAGCCAACGCCGCCGCCATCGACCGTGAGGAGAAATAGATGACTATCCGAGAGCTACAGCGATCCACTGTGGAGGGCTGCCTGAGAGCCGCGCGCCTACCGTTTGACCTAGCGGGCCACGCGCTTGGGCAAGCGCGGCCTGACGCCGCCAGACGCCTCGCCCGCACGCTCGACCGCGTCGAAGCCGGCGCTCGTAGCACGGCCGGCATGCTGCTCGGCGATCAGCAGCTGCGCCGAGATGGAGACCTGCTCGAGCGGGCAGCCGACGAGCGCGATCGCGCACAACGTCTGCGCGACCAGGCGGCGCGGCACGCCGACAGGTCCGACGAGGCGCTCGACGCCCGCCAGACGCAGGCCGAGAAGCGACGCGCGACTTCGCGCCGCGAGGCCGAGCAACGCAAGCAGCAGGCCGAGGAGCGCAGGCGCAAGAAGACCGAGCGCGCAGCCCGCGTCGAGCAGAAACTCCAGGGCGCGAGTTCACGGGTGGCGGCCGAGGAGCGCGAGCAGCTCGACAAAGCCGCGCGAGGAGCGCGCCTTCAGACGCTTGAAACCAAGAGCGAGGCACTCGAGCGCGAGGGCCGGGCACTGACGGCGCGCGACGAGGCACAGCGCTTGGCGAAGGCCGCCGCGGCGGTCAAGGCCGAGCGCAAGAACGGGCGCCGCTAAGTGCGGCGGCCGTTTTCCTGGTCCGCAGGCACCAGCATCACCGGCAGGCGCTTCAGCTGATTCAGAAACGGCGAGACGACCGCGGCCGGGGCACCGTCGAGCTCTATCTTGGGGTAGCGCGCGAGCGTCTCCTCGAACAGAATCTTCAACTCGAGGCGCGCCAGCGCGGTGCCGAGGCAGAAATGGCGCCCGCCCGCACCGAACGCCTGGTGCTCTGCGTTGCGCGTTAGGTCGAAGCGGTCCGGATCCTCGTAGCGGCTCTCGTCGCGGTTCGAGGACACGTACCACATGAGCACCTTGTCGCCTTCGCTGATCTGCTGGCCGGCTAACTCGGTGTCGCAGGTCGCCGTGCGACGGAAGTGCGCAAACGCAGGGAACATGCGCAACGACTCCTCAACAAGACCGGGGACCAGCGTCGCATCGGCGAGCACGAGGCGGCGCTGCTGGGGGTCGTCGATCAGCGCCCGCATGCCACTGCAGAACGTCGCCTTGGTGCTGTCATTGCCGGCCGCGACCAGCAGGAAGAAGCCCATCACGATCTCGTGTTCCTCGAGCTTCTGGCCGTCGATCTCGGCGTGCACGAGCAGGCTGGTCAAGTCGTCGGTGGGATGCTCTCGCCGGGCGGCGATCAACCGCCGGCAGCGCTCGAAGATCTCAGGTATGTCCTTCTCGACCGCCGCCTGCATACCGCCCGGGTTCAAATCCGGATCGCTCGCTCCGAGCGTTGAATTCATCAGGTTTGCCCAGATCGCGTCGTCCTCCTCCGGAATCCCCATAAAGCTGCCGATGACCCGCGAGACCGCCGGCTGAGCGACGTCCGCGACCAGGTCACACCGCTCACGACCTGCGAGCCGGTCGAGCACGCCGCAAACGATGGCGCGAATCTCCGGCTCGTGGGCAGCGATTCGCTTGGGCGCGAAACCGAGCTGAAAGAGCGCCTTGATGCGGTCGTGTTTCGGCGGGTCCATGCCGATGAACATCGCGCGGGCGAGCTCGAGTGGGAAGTCGGCGCGTACAGCGGTAACGCCGCCGAGCTCGGACGAGTACGTGCGCCAATCGCGGCTTACGGTGTGCACGTCTTCGGCGCGGGTGACCGACCAGAAGCCGTCCTCCTGCGGGTATTCGGTGATCTGCGAGGTGAAATGGACCGGACACTGCGCGCGAAGTTGTTCGAACACGGCATGCGGCGGCCCCTCCTCCCACAGTTCGCGCTCGATCAGGAGTAGGTCCTTCAGGTCATCGCGCGTCGCGGTCATCCCGGCCCTCTCTCTCGAATCGCACCGTGGCCTCGAATGCTACTCGCGCCGTCGCAGCGTGATCATCACCTGGTACAGGTCTCCGATCAGCACGTCGATGTCGACGAGCTCAAACATCGAGCCCCAGCGCTCGCGCACGTAGGCAAGCGTGATCAAGCTCTCGCCGTACGTCATCTCGCCGCCCGCGTATTGCGGATGGCTCGCCTCCGCCGGGTGGGCGGCGAACAGGTAGTGCGGCTCGGCGAGGTTCGGCTCGCCGCCGCTGAGCACCGGTCGCATCAACTCGCTGAAGTGCAGGTAGTCGGGCGGTCGCAGCGTCAACACGAGGATGCCGCCAGGTCGCAGAGCGTCATGCAGCGCTCGCACGCACGCATTGCCGGCCTGCTCGGAGATGTGCGTGAAGACCGAGAAGGAATAGGCGAGGTCGAACGGCTCTGTGTAGGGCAGCTGGTGCGGCACGAACGGGGTGTGCGAAAAGGTCGCCGGAACGCGGCTCTCGGTGCAGACGTCAAGGATCCGCTGCACGGGATCGCAGCCATGCAAGTTGCCTGGATCCACATCGCGCGCGAAGTAGCGGGTCAGCCGCCCCCACCCGCAGCCGTAGTCGAGCACCCGTGCCGACGGCGCGAGCGCCGCGCCCGTGTGTTGGGCGTATCGCGCCAGGACCTTGTCATAGAAGGTCTTGCTCTGGTTGGCGAGACGAGCGCCGCTGGCGCCGTTCCACAGCT
>JBPCQX010000100.1:0-51490 GCA_050997675.1 Solirubrobacteraceae bacterium | reverse complement strand
CCCCCGACCCCATGGCCACGTGCCACCTCCCCCCGCCCCGCCACCAAAACGACCCCCCCCTCCCCCCCCCCCCCCCCCCAGGGCCGCGAGCATTGCCGGCGTACCCTGAGGATGCGGGCCATCGTCGAAGGTCAGCAGGCACCCCGAGCCTGACACCGTGGTGTCGGCAACGCCCAGCGCGCGGCGCAGCGCGGGCACCGATGGCGCGAGGCCCGGCAGCAGGTAAGCGCCGCCCAGCGCCGCAAGCGCCGCTGACAGCCCACCCATGCGATGATCGTGGGGGTTCATGGTCTCCTTGCTGATCGGAATCGCGGCCGCCGCCGGTGCATCCTCGCTGTACAGCCTAGGGATTGCCATACAGGCACTCGACGCGCGCGAGCAGCACCGCGATCACGCGTTGCGGGCAGCACTCGCCGTGCAGTTGCTGCGCCGTCGGCGATGGCTGGCGGGCACGGCGCTGACGATCCTCGGCTGGCCGCTCCAGATACTCGCGCTGGCCTACGCGCCGCTGGTGGTCGTGCAGCCGTCGCTGGCGTTTGGACTGCTGGTGTTGCTGGCAGCCGCCGAGCGCCTGCTCGACGAGCACGCCGGCCGCCGCGAGCTGCTCGCGGTGTGCGCGATCATCCTCGGCGTTGCGGGCGTCGCCGCGCTGGCCCCTGCTCACAGCACGACGCACGCCCCTACGGGCACGCTCCTCGTCGTGCTGTCGGCGATCGCCTTGGGCGCTGCGGCGCCGTACGTGCTCCGCGCGGCCGGCCGCTCGATGCCGAGCGCGGCGATGCTCGGCGCCGGCATCGCCTTTGCCTGGAGCGGGCTGGTGAGCAAGTTCGTCTCCGACGCGGTGTCTGGCGGGCACTGGGCGGCGGCGGTCGGCTGGGCCGCGGCCACGGCGATCGCATCTGCGCTCGCCTTGCTGAGCGAGATGAGCGCGCTGCAGGAGCGCCCGGCGATCGTCGTCGCCCCGATCGTGTTCGTGGTCCAAGTCGTCGTGCCGATCGCTGCCGCGCCGGCGCTGTTCGACGAGCGAATTGGCCTGGCGATGATCCTCAGCCTCGCTGTGCTGTTGGCCGGCGCAGTTACGCTCGCGCGCTCGCCGCTGCTGCTTGCCCTGACGGGCGGCGTCGCCAGCGCTCAGACGAGCGACGACAGCGGCACGCCGTTCAGTCGCTCGGCGGACAGTTGGGCGGCGAAGCGGTCGAGCGAGCGAGTAGATGTGGCGGAGCCGCCGACCGATGCGACCACGACGTCGCCACGCCGCAGCTGACGCTGCGGCGTGGGACGGTTGGTGTCGAGGCGCATCGAGCCAACGACGGGCGACGCGCCGGCGGTGCGTGCGAGCACGACCTGCCCGAGTTCGAGGCCGCCCTGGGGTTGGAGGTACACGTAGCGGCGGGCGAGGTGCAGCGCGCGTGCTTCGCGGTGGAGCTTGGCGCGGGTCCCGACCCAGTTCAGCGCCTTGGCTCGATCCAGCTCTGGCATCACGCTGTCGCCGTAGGTGTGGAGCAGGCGCATCGTCGCGTCGTTCGGCACGGCGGTAGAGGCAAAGGATGCGCGGATGCCGTCGCGGTAAAGCGTGCGCGCCACGCGTGCGACGTCGCTGGAGGGTGTGCGTACGATCACTGCCACGTCGCGCCGACTGGTGTGCACGGACTTGATCGTGTGTACGCGCAGGATCGTTGAGGCGAGGGCTGTGACCTCGTCGGTGGACATCATCCAGGTGCCGGCACTCAGCGCGAGCATCATCGCCGTTGTCGCGTGTGTTGCACGCAGACGCCATGCGGGCACAGGCTTCACGCGCTGGGGCGAGCTGAGCACGACATCGCAGGCGTCCAGCGTTGCCGCCGCCGCGTCGCCAGCGCCGGACGCACGCTCCTCACAGCTGCGCTCGACGTGCTCGACGAGTTCGCCGGTGGAGTTGGCGAGTCGCAGCAGGTCCTGGGCGGCCATCGCGCGCGTGTTGAGCTTGGCGTGGCCGACCGGAAGCCCGTAGGAGACAACGGGACAGCCGCGCGCCATCGCCTCGAGGCACGTCACGCCGCCCGTGGAGTGCACGAGCACGTCTGCTGCGGCGAGCAGTTCGGGCATCTGGTCGGTGAAGCCCATCACGCGCACGCGCGGCTCGTCGACGAAGCGCTCGCTCAGGTTCCGCTGCTCCACGTCGTTCTTGCCAGCTAGGCAGACGAGCGTCGCGTCGGGGATGGCGAGCAGTTCCTGCACGGCCCCGGCGATGTCGCCGACGCCCCACCCGCCGCCCGAGACAACGACAACCTTGCCCTCCCCCGGCAGGCCGAGCGCTTCGCGTGCGCAGCCCTGGCCGCGGGGCTCGAGGAACTCCGCTGAGATCAGCGGCCGCACCAAGCGCACGCTGCCTTCTCCGGCGATCGCCTCGACCGGGTCAATCGAGGCGTCGTACATCACCAGGTGCATGTCGATCCCGGGTTGGGCCCAGAAGAACAGGCCGGTCATGTCGGTGATCGTGGCGATCGTGGGGCACGAGATGAGGCCCAGGCGGCGCAGCCGCGCGAGCACCACGGTCACCGCCGGGTAGGTGGAGACGACCACGTCCGGCGCGTGCGCCTCGATGCAGCGCCGCAGGGGCCTGGCGCCGAGCAGCGTGAGCATCAGCTTGGCCAGCAGGCGGGCCGGCGCAAAATGCTCGAGGATCGCGTAGACGATCGTGTAGGACCAGGGGATCACACGCAGCTGCGTGCGGTAGCCGTCCTCGACGACGTAGCGCAGCGTGCGACCCATGCCGCGCAGGCCGTCGATGATCTCCACATCGACGGGCTCGGAGCCAGCGTCGAGCTGCTGCTTGAGCGCACGCGCGGCAGCGGCGTGACCTTCGCCCACGTCTGCGGACAGGATCAGCACCCGCCGCGGGCGGTCCGCGCGCGGGGAAGTACTCGTGGGTTTGCGGCTGCGGAAGAAGGACACGAGGCTTAGAGGAGAGCGCGCGGCGTGCGGGGCGCGGGCTCGCAGCAGCCACTGTAGCGGCCGCGGCGGAGCGGTGCTTGGAAAGATGTCCGTGTGGCGACCACGTCCTACGTACCCCGCGCGCGCGCGGGTGTTGCACCGATCGCGGCGCAGGGCGCTGCCTGCGGCCTCGTGCTCGCGGCGTTCGCGCTGGCCGCTGGCGCCGCTGCTCACCCCTTGCAACTCGTGCCAGCCTCCCGCGGAGGGACACCCGGCTGGCTGACCGGTCCGCTCCGCGGCCTCGGGGTCGGATCGAGCTCGGCTTCCTTTCAGCTCCTGCTGCTGGCGATGTGCGCGCTCTATGTGACGGTGCTGGTGCTGCACGAGCACCTGGGCGCACGAGCGCTGTGGGGCGCAATCGTGCTGGCCCACGCGGCGTTCCTGCTGGGCCCCCCGCTACTCAGCGCGGACGTCTTTGGCTACCTCGACTTCGCCCGCCTGGGGGCGCTGCACGGACTCGACCCTTACACCCACACCGCACTCTCAGCGCCGCACGACGCGGTCTTTCCGTTTCTCGGCTGGCACGACGTGCGCTCGCCCTACGGGCCGCTGTGGACGCTGCTGTCCTACGCGCTGGTGCCGCTCGGACTGCCAACCGGGCTGTGGGCGCTGAAGATGATCGCGGTGCTGTCCAGCCTGGGCTGCGCCGCATTGATCTGGCGCTGCGCAGCGGCGGCCGGGTGCTCGCCGCGCGCGGCGACGGCCCTCTATGCGCTGAACCCGCTGGTGTTGGTGTTCGCCGTGGGCGGCGCACACAACGAGACGCTGCTGGAGCTGTTGGTCGCGGCCGGCGTCGCGCTGCTGCTCGCCGGAAGCGAGCGCGCGGCGGCGGGGGCGCTCGTGGCGGCGGTGGCAGTGAAGGCCTCGGCTGGACTGGCGCTGCCGTTTGCGTTGCTCGGCGCGCACCGACGGCGGGCGTTTATGCTCGCCGTCGCGGGCGCGCTCGTCGTGGCTGCGCTGGTCGGGATCGCCGGCTTTGGTGCGCACGGCGGCACGTTTGTCTCGGCGCTGCGCGGCCAGCAGCGCTACATCGCGCTGCACAGCGTGCCGTCGGAGGTTTCTCGCGCGCTTGGGCTGGGGCGCCTGGCGGCGGGCGTGCGCGCGCTGTTCGCGGCGGCGCTCGTGGTCGCGGTCGGCGCGAGCCTGCTGGTCGCCTGGCGCGCGCGGGGGCGCTGGCTGGACGCGCTCGGCTGGTCGACGATCGCGCTGCTCGTGTGCACCGCGTGGCTGCTTCCGTGGTACGGGGCGTGGGCGCTCGTGCCGGCTGCGCTGAGCCGCGAGCGGCGGCTGCGCTGGTCGGCTGTGGCGCTCTCCTTCTACCTCGTGGCGACGCGGCTGGCAGCGCTCGATCCACTGCTCGGCTGAGCCGCAGCGGCAAGGGCAGTGAGGATCTGCTGGAGCACCGCGTAGGCCGGGCGGGCGCTACCGTCGAGGCCGATCAGCGCCGAATCCCAGGAGTCCAGCCGCGTTCGGGTATCCCACTGATAGAGGTAGACGCGCGTGACGCGCGGGCTGAGCCGCACGAGTTTGGAGAAGATGAAGCGGGTGACGAGCGCGGCGTGAGCGGCGGACTGCGGGAAGTGGACAGCTCTGCGGTTGCGACGCGCAACGAGTCCCGCGATCTCCGTGAACCACACCTCGCCGTGGGTCGCCCGCAGCAACTGGCGCGTCGTTGCGGTCGAGAAGCGGTTCGCGCCAACGTAGTTGTGCAGGCCCCAGTAGTGGGGACTGACGCGCGCTGCGTGCACGAACTTGCGCTCCCAGGCGAGCATTCCGGGCACGTCGAGCAGCTCTGCACCAAGGATGCGGCAATGCGGACAGACTGAGCGCATCGCGTGGTAGTAGGCGGCAACGAGCTCGGGGTGGTGGCAGGTGATCTCACCGCAGTAGTTGGCCTCGTTCCAGGTCGCGTAGTCGCGAACCCAGGGGTAGCGGGCGTGGAAGCGCGCGAACTGGTGGCGGAACTGCTTCGCCGTGGGAAGGACGCGGTGGCGCCCGTTGCGCCGCGAATGGTCGAAGGAGATCAACGGGCTGACGCCGGCGGCGCGGGCCGCGCGCAGCCAGCCGGCGATGTCGGCCGTCTGGTAGCGCACGTCGAGCGCGTCCCAGGCAACGGCACGCCGTGCATGGGTGAGGCCGAGCGAGAGAAAGCGCGGGTCGGAGAACATGTCGGCCTTCTGGTCGCCGATGCCGACCGCGAGTTGGGCATGCGCGGTAGCCGGTGCGCCAGCACAGGTTGCGAGCAGGCAGATGAGGAGGAGGCGCCGCATGTTCGGTAGAGAACTCCTCGCGCGCGGAGAAGTAACGCTCATTCGTGTGGCTGGGCGATTTCCCACTCGCCGGTTTCCAGCGTGCGCTCAAGCGTCTGCTCGATCTCCTGCTCGCTGGCATCGGGGCGCAGGCGCCGGATGCGGATCGCCTGCATGCGGCGAAACTTGAGGATCTCGAGGACGTAGACGAGATACACGCTGGCGGCAGCGACGAGCAGGCCGATCAGGCCCATCACGAGCGACCATCCAGTGGCGAGATGCCCATGGTGATCGGAATAGGGGACGAACCGCAGCGCCAGCGCGAGCGCGGCGAGCAGCAGCGTCCAGCCGTACAGGTAGAGCACGGTGCGTCGCTGGCTGAAGCCGATCCGCGCCATGCGATGGTGGAAGTGCTCGGCGTCCGGCTTGTAGATCGCGCGTCGGTACTTCAAGCGCTTGAGCACGACGAAGGTGGTGTCCATGAAGGGCACCGCCAGCAGGATCAGGGGGACCGCGAAGGAGACCACTGCCGTGGTCTTGAGCGTCCCCTCGACGGCGAGCGCGCCCATCAACAACCCGAGCAGATTCGAGCCGCAGTCGCCCATGAAGCTCGACGCCGGATGGAAGTTGAAGAACAGGAAGCCGAGCGAAGCGCCCGCGATCAGCGCCGCCAGCACGCCGGACTTGTTCTGCTGGAGGTCAAACGCGATGACCGCCATCGTCGCGGCGATGATCGTCGTCACCCCCGCCGCGAGTCCATCGACGCCGTCGGAGAAGTTGACCACGTTCATCATCCCCACGAGGCCGATCACGGCAAGCGTCGAGCCGGTATTGGGAAAATGCAGCGTGCCGATGAATGGAAGCGTGAGCTCGGTGACGAACACGCCGTAGTGCACGGCCACGACAGCTGCGGCAACCTGTCCCAGCAGCTTGGCTCCGGGGGGCAGCTCGAAGCGGTCATCGAGCGCCCCGACCAGCGTGATGATCGCCGCAGCGGCCAGGATTCCGTGCCAGTGCGCCGTGCCGGGCAGCCAGATCAACCCGCTCACGAGAACCCCGGCGAAGATCGCCAGTCCGCCCAACAACGGCGTTGCGGTGGCGGACAGGCCGCGCTCCCGCGGCTCGTCGACCGCCCCGACACGGCTGGCGAGTCGCATCGTCAGCGGCGTGAGAGCGGCCGCGACCGCCGTCGCGAGCAGAAACGCGTAGAGCGCATCGAGTTCAGTCGGGTTCATACGCCGCAGCGAAGCATCGCAGGAGCGCTGGACGGGGGAAGGGCGGCTCAGCCCTGCATCGGCAGGAGCGCGGGACGGAATGGAGGGCTAGCGTCGCGCTGCGGCGCCCCGGGGGCGGCTCAGGCCGCGGCGGCCGCGGCGCTGCCGAGGTGCTCGTACAGCGGATAGCGCTCGACGATGCTGCGTACGCGCTCGGCTAGGTCGCTGCGGCGCTGGTCGAAGTCCGGCGCCAGCGCGGCGGCGATGATCTGGCCGATCTCGGTGAAATCTTCGACGCTCACGCCACGCGTCGCAAGCGCGGGAGTGCCGATCCTCAGCCCTGAGGAAACCGCGGGGGGTCGCGGGTCAAACGGCACCGCGTTGCGGTTGACGGTGATTCCGATCCCATGCAGGCGATCCTCTGCGTCCTGCCCGGTAAGCTCGGATTCGCGCAGGTCGGCGAGCACGAGATGCACATCAGTGCCGCCCGTGAGCACCTTGACGCCGTGGCCCATACCCATCAGCTCCACAGCAAGCGCGCGCGCGCCGTCGAGCGTTCGCTGCTGGCGCTCGCGGAAGGGCTCGCCGGCCGCGAGCTTCAGCGCGACGGCTTTGCCGGCGATCACGTGCTCGAGCGGGCCGCCCTGCTGGCCGGGGAAGACCGCGGAGTCGATCTTCTTCGCGTACTCGCCTGTGCAGAGGATCATGCCGCCTCGCGGCCCCCCGATCGTCTTGTGGATCGTCGTCGTGACGACATCCGCTCCATGGTCGAGCGGATTCGGGTGGAGCCCTGCGGCGACGAGACCCGCAAAGTGCGCCATGTCGACCACCAGCAACGCTCCGACCTCGTCGGCGATCTCACGGAAGCGTGCGAAGTCGAGCTGGCGGGGGTAGGCCGACCAGCCGGCGAGCAGCACCCGCGGCCGGCGCTCGCGGGCGATGCGGGCGACCTGATCCATGTCGATCAGGCTGCTTTCGCGGTCAACCTCGTACGGCGCGATGTCGTACAGGCGCCCGGAAACGTTGATCTTCATGCCGTGCGTGAGGTGGCCGCCATGAGCGAGCGCGAGCCCCATGATCGTCTCCCCCGGCTCGAGCAACGCGTGGTAAACCGCTGCGTTTGCCTGCGCGCCTGAATGGGGCTGGACGTTCGCATGTTCTGCGCCGAACAGCGACTTGGCGCGGTCGATCGCAAGCTGCTCGGATACGTCGACGTACTCGCAGCCGCCGTAGTAGCGGCGCCCCGGGTAGCCCTCGGCATATTTGTTGGTCAGCACGCTGCCCTGGCACTCGAGCACCGCCTGCGGCACGAAGTTCTCCGACGCGATCATCTCCAGCGTGCGCTGCTGGCGCTCGAGCTCGGCGCTGAGGACGGCGGCGATCTCCGGGTCGACCTCGGCGAGCGGTGCGTTCAGCGGGTCGGTCATCGGACCGCCCGCAGCAGTTCAAGATATGCCGCCCCTGCCTCGCGCGCCGGGAGGCGTAAAGCAGCGTCTGATCCGATCGGCGCCCGCATCCGTATCGACCATACCGGGTCGCCCACACGGCTCGCTATTGACACACCGTTATTATAATTGCAGACCAGGGCAGTGGAGGAGATCGGGAGCTGGTAGGGGGCTTCGTGTGGCACTGTATGTGTCGGTCCCTCCTTTCTAAGGACACGCATGGCATTTCCACGGCGCAGGGTTATCTTGGCAGCCTCCGTCGGCGCGCTTCTGAGCGCCCCAGCATCAGCGCTTGCCGACCCCCCGCCTCCCGGACTCCTTCAGCAGGTGCTGGCGCTAGGACAGAACACGGCGCAGCTCGTGGTCTCGCCTGGCAGCGCAGTCCCCACGACTGGCGGTCCGGAGACCAATGGAGCCTTCAGCGACCCCTTCGTCGAGCCGACGATCGATGGCAAGCAGACGAGCGACAAGTGCATCCTCGTCGCCAGCGCCACCAAGGACTGCAAGCCCGCGGGCGCAACCGTCTCGGTGCTGCCGAACGGCAAGATCCTGTACTGGAACGCGCTCGAGTCAACTGAGAACGTGAAGCTCTCGATCGTCGCTGAGTTCGGCAACCAGGCGACCAACGACCAGTCGCGGCTGCTGACACTGAACCACGGCAACCTGAACCAGAGCATCTGGCAGCACCCGACCCCGGTCGATGGCGGCGCCAACCCCAATGGTGATCCGGCCAATATGCCGCTGATCCCGGGTCTGCAGCAGACGTCGACAAAGAACGACGGCGCGCTGTTTGGCTCCCACCAGTCGTGGCTTCCCGACGGCAAGCTGCTGGTGCAGGGCGGCACCGACTACAGCCTCGATCCGGGCCTGCCCGGGATCCCGTTCGGGGCCTCTGAGCTGTCCGGCATCACCTCGACGCGAATCTACGATCCCGCAACGAACCACTTCACGAACGTCGCCGACACGCATGTCAACCGCTGGTACCCGACGCTCGTGGAGCAAGGGGACGGCAAGGTCTTCGAGGCGTCCGGCGTGCGCAAGCTGCTGAAGCCCGTCTACGCCGACGCGCCATTGCAGTCGCTTGACAACGTCCGCCAGACCGAGACCTACAACGAAGCCACGAACACGTGGACGCTGAATCCGAGCAGCGCCGACCGCTCGCTGCCGCTCTACCCGCGGCTGCACCTGCTGCCCGACGGCCACATCTTCTACAACGCCGCCGGTCAGGTGTTCAACCCGTTCGGCCAGTCGATCTTCGAGCTTAATTGGATGTTCCCGGCCTCCTACGACCCGCAGACGCAGGCTTGGAAGACTCTCGGCATCGCCAACGGCGGCTCGCTGACTGCTCCGGGCTTCCGTGGCTCGACGTTCTCGGTGATGCTGCCGCTCAAGCCCGATGCGAGTGGCAACTACACCAAGGCGAACTTCCTGACCGCGGGGGGCATTATCGGCCCCAGCCCGGGCACCTACCTCGCGACCAACGCCAGTGACATCGCAACGATCGACACGACGGGCGGCGCTGACAGGTTCTCGACGCACGCCACCGGCTTCCTCAACCATCCGCGGTGGTACCCGTCCGGTCTGCTGCTGCCGACCGGCAACGTGATGGCGTTCTCCGGCGGCGACCGCGACGAGGTGCTGCTGCCGGGCACCGAGTTCGGGGTCACACAGGCGGAAATGTTCGACCCGGCGACGGAGACATGGACGCCGATGGCGAGCGCCCACAACGTCCGCACCTACCACAACACCGCGGCGCTGCTGCCAGACGGCTCAGTGCTCGTGGGCGGACACGCGCCGATCTCGACCGGCTACCTCAACAACACAACGATCCCCGGCGGCTTCGCGCCGCACGATGGACGCGACCCGTCGTTTGAGATCTACAAGCCGCCGTACCTGTACAGCGGCCTTACGCAGCCCACGGTCACCGGTGCGCCGAGCACCGTGAAGAACGGCTCGACGTTCACGCTCACCGTCAACGGCGCGAGCAACGGCCCGATCGACAAGATCGTGCTGGTCAAGAACACGACCGTCACGCACCTCGTCGATGGCGGCCAGCGCAACATCGAGCTGCCGGTGGTGAGCCAGAGCGGCAACCAGATCACGGTCAAGGCGCCGCCGAGCGGCAACGTCGCACCCCCCGGCCCGTACATGCTGTTCGCAAACGAGAAGACGCCGAAGGGCGAGCTTCCGTCGATCTCGCAGCAGGTTTCAGTCCAGAACCCGTAGCGAGCGAGCCTCCGACGTCAACGGGCCCGGCCTGCCTCCTTCCCAGGGACAGCCGGGTCCGCCGTACGTCCGGGGTGGGAGCGTTGCCAGGGATGGTGGTTCACCGAGCCGTGGCCGTTCACCGCTACAGCCCGCGAGCACCGCGTTGCCGGTCGGGCGCGGCACGCTGAGCCGCTCCGCTCAAGCCACTCCGCAACGTCCTACTGCGGCAGCGGATTCCCAGCGGCGACGAGGAACCAGACCCCCATCGCCACGACCGCGCATACGGCGGTCGACAGCATGACCAGATCGAGCACGGTGGTCTGGCGCTTGGTCTCGCGCTCGCCTCGCATGCTCTTCATCCACGGCATCTGCACGCGGACGTAGTTGTCGCGGTAGATCAGCCTCGCGTGCCAACTGTCGACGTAGCGCAGGAGCTTTGCCATCAACACCATAGAGATCGGGATCGCAAACGCGACGAGCACGTAGGGGCCGAGCGTGGGCGCGGTGCCCGTCGTCATCTGCGACGCAATCCACAGCCACAACAGCGGGATGCCGAGCCACAGCGCGAAGCCGCCGAGGATCATCACGAGCACGAGCACGGTCGCCAGCGAGCGGCGGGAAAGGGTGGGCTGGACGGTGGGCGTGCTCATCGCGAACCCTCAATGCTAGATGGTTGCATCGATCGGTGTCCAAGTACGACCGGCGCCGCGCCCTCACACCTGCGGCGGCTCCCAGGCCCCGGCGCGGACCACCTTCTTGTCTCCGCCGCGCTCGTAGTCCCGTAGGTCGAGCACCGTCGAGGCGACCCCGGGCAGCTCACCGCCGTCGACGACGAGGTCGGCGTCCCGCCTGATCGCGGGAGGGACGTCGCTGAGGCGGCGCGCCGCCGGCCCGCCCGCGTGGTTGGCGCTCGACTGGAGCACTGGCCGGCTGAGCGCAAGCGGACCAGCCGGTACGCGCAACCCCAGGCTCTCGCCGCCCCCTGCGAGCGGAAAGCGCCCGAGCGGGTTTCGCAGCAGCAGCGTCACGGGCCCCGGGAGAATCTCCTCAACAACGGCTCGCGTGCGGGGTTCCAGCTCGGGCAGCGCAGCGAGCGCGTCGCCAAGCGAGAAGAACATCACCGCGGCGGGTTTGTCCGGCGCACGCCCCTTCAGCTCGTAGAGCCGTGCGACTGCCCGCTCGCTCTCAGGGTCACAGCACAGCCCGTAGACGGTGTCGGTTGGAAACACGGCAACGCCGCCGGCCGCGACGCAGCGCTCGAGTTCCCCTGCAAGCTGCGGGCTCACCCGCGGCGGCCCACGACCACGCGCTCGATCCCCGCGAGGTCACGTCGCGTCTGCGGCGCTCGGAATCCGGCGCGCTCCATCAGCTCGCAGACCTGCCCGGCTTGGCCGAGACCGACCTCCAAGGCCAGCAGCGGCGCCCGCGTCTGCTCGACAATCCGCCTCGCGACCGCGAGCCCGTCGCTGCCGCCGTCCAGCGCGACCGCGGGCTCGTGGCGGGAGACGGCGAGCATCGGCAGCTGAGCCGCAGGAATGTAGGGCGGGTTTGAGACCACGGCGTCCCACGCGCCCCCGGCCAGCACCCCGTCCGCCTGATGGAAGCGCACCCGCTGGACGAATCCGAGCCGCGCCGCGTTCTCGCGCGCGAGTTCAAGCGCGTCCGCGCTGATGTCGCTCGCCGTCACACGCAGGTCGGGGCGCTCGTCAGCGAGCGCGAGCGCAATCGCCCCGCTCCCCGTCCCCACGTCAAGCACGTTGGCCCCGTGCGGCAGCAGCTCGACCGCAGCCTCGACGAGCAGCTCGCTCTCCGGGCGCGGGATCAGCGCACGGGCATCGACCGCGAGCTCGATCCGGCGGAAGGCCTGGCGCCCGAGAATGTATGCGACTGGCTCGCGCTCAACGGAGCGGCGCCTCACGCGGGACTGGTATTCGCGCACGGCAGCACCGGCGACGCGCAGGCCCGGGTCGGTGTGGAGGCGCTCGCGGCGCACCCCGAGCACGTCGCACAGCAGCAGCTCCGCATCGAGCCGCGGCGACTGCGAGCCGCCGGCACCGATCGCCGTGGCAGCGCCGTCGAGCGCATCCCGTGCGCAGACCGCGCCAGCGGCGAGCGACATTGAGCTCATCGGCCCCCGAGCCGGCGGCGCTTGTCGTCTGCCTCCAGGCCGGCGGTCAGCTCGTCGAGTGCCCCTTCGAGCACGGCGTCGAGGTTGTGGACGGTCAGCTTGATGCGGTGGTCGGTGACGCGCCGTTCGCCGTAGTTGTAGGTGCGGATCTTCTCCGCGCGATCGCCCGTGCCGACCTGCGAGCGGCGATCGGCGGCGAGCTCGGCCTGCTGCTCAGCGAGGGCGCGCTCGAACAGCCGCGCGCGCAGTACCCGCAGCGCCTTGTCGCGGTTCTGCAGTTGTGACTTCTCGTCCTGCATGGACACGACGATCCCGCTCGGGGCGTGCGTGATGCGCACCGCGGAGTCAGTCGTGTTGACCGACTGTCCGCCGGGGCCGCTGGAGCGGTAGACATCGATCTGGAGGTCGCTCGGGTCGATCTGCACGTCGACATCCTCGGCTTCAGGGAGCACCGCCACAGTCGCCGTGGACGTGTGCACGCGCCCCTGGGATTCCGTCGCGGGGACGCGCTGCACGCGATGCGTTCCGCCCTCGAACTTGAACACGCTGAACGCTCCATCGCCCTTGATCGCAAACGTATATTTGCCCTCTGCGATCTCCATTGGCTCGTACGCAAAGCCGCGCCGCTCCGCATACTTTGTAAGCATGCGGAACAGGTCAGCTGCCCAGAGCCCAGCCTCGTCCCCCCCCGCGCCGCCCTGAATCTCGACGATCACGTTCTTGTCGTCGTTGAGGTCGCGCTCGATCATCGCAACGCGAATCTCCTCCTCAAGCTCCTCGATTCGTTTGCGCGACTCGATCAGCAGCTCCCGCAGTTCAGCGTCCTCGCCCTCTTCGAGCATCTCCTGCGCTCCGCTCGCGTCGTCCTGCGCGCGCCGCCATTGCGCGGCCAGGGCAGCGGCTTGTTCGAGTTGACTGTAGGCGCGGCCCACGTCGGCGAACCGCGCCCGATCGCCAATCACCTGAGGATCGGTCATTTGCGCTCCGAGCTCTGCGAAGCGAGTTTCGATCTGCTCTACGAGTTCCTCGACCACCCTGCCAGCGTATCGGGGCTCAGGCGACGACTTCGACGCCGACCAGGGCCGCGGCATCGTGGGCATCGTCGGCTTCCTCGGCGAGCACCGACTCGAGCGCGGCGATCGCGACCGCGAGCTGGTCGAGCTCGGGCTCGCGGGTGGTCAGCCGCTGCAACGCAAGGCCGGGACTCATCACGACCTGGACCCAGCGCCGCGCGCGGTTGCGCCCGGCGAACTTGATCAGCTCGAACGACAGGCCGGCGATCAGCGGCACGCCGAGGATCCGCGTGGCCAGCAGCCAGTACCAGGCGGGGAGGCCGATCGGCGCGAAGACAAAGATCGAGACGATCATCACGATCAGCAGGAAGCTGGTCCCGCAGCGGGGGTGCAGGCGCGAGAAGCGTTGGGCGTTCTGCGGCGTCAGCCCGAGGCCGGCCTCGTAGCAGGAGATCGTCTTGTGCTCCGCCCCGTGGTACTCGAACACTCGCCGCAGGTCGCGCAGGCGCGAGAGCAGCAGCAGGTAGGCGAGGAAGATCGTGGTGCGCACGAGGCCCTCGATCAACCAGAACAGCGCCGAGGAATGCAGGCTGCTCTTGATCAGGCTGGTCAACCCGACGGGCACGACGAAGAACAGTCCGACCGCGAACAGCAGCGCAACGACGATCGTCCCGGCCCACACGCCGCCGCTGATTTCCTGCTCCGGCTCCGGAAGCTGAGCGTTGGCGGAGATCCCCAGCGCACGGAAGCCGACCGACATTGACTCGCCGAGCGCCACGACGCCGCGGACGATTGGCAACCTCAGCGCGCGGTGGCGGCGCAGCGGCGATTCGAGCGGGAACGTTTGCACCTCGATCTCCCCGCGCGGGATCGCACGCTCCTCGCCGAGCTGCTGCGGCAGTGGCTTGCGCACCGCGACCGCCCAGGTCCGCACGCCGCGCATCATCACGCCCTCCAGCACGGCCTGGCCGCCGACCGGCGCATCGCGGGTCGCCGCCAGCGTGCCTGCGGAGTCCGCCCGCAACCTGCCCTCCAGCGCAGCGGTATCAGTCGCCGCGGCAGCCGTCATCGCAAGAGCTCTTCAGCGAGCCGAGCTGCTGCTGCGCTGACGACTCCTGGCGACGCGTCGCTGGAAGCGCTCGACGCGCCCGCCGGTGTCGACCAGCTTCTGGCGCCCCGTGTAGAACGGATGGCAGTTCGAGCAGATCTCGACATGGAGATCGGGTGACGTGGAGCGAGTGGTGAACTCGTTGCCGCAGGTGCAGCGCACGTGGGCGACGACGTAGTCGGGATGGATGTCGGTTTTCATCGCCCAACCATTGTAGCTGAGCGACGCGGGCAGGCTCAGCAGGTAATCGAGAGCGAGTTGTCGGCCCTCGTGCGCTCGACGATCTGCCCAGCGGGGTCGACGGTCGCGGTGACGGTGGCTCCGGCTAGGCACCCGGGACCGCTGAAGGAGAGCACTTGCTGGCTGTGCGGCGCGAGCCCCGCGAGCGTCATCGCCGGGAGGGGCTGTGCGGCGACGCTCAGCGCGACAGCGAACGGCCGGCGGCGGCCGCGCCATCGTTGCGCACCGTGACGTCATAGGTCGTGGTGGCCGGACCCGCCCCGGGTCGTGGCGTGATTCCCCCGGCGATCAGGTTCGGTAGCTCCTCGCCTGAGAACACGCACGCGGGTGTGACACGGTGGGCCCGCCTGATGACGCGGTTGCGCGCGTTCAACCAGCGGTAGTTGACGGCGACGCGAAAGCTCGCTGGGGCGGGCAAATTGGCGACCTCCTGGCTGTAGCGCAGGATGCCAATGTCTGCCGCTGAGGGGTGCCAGACGCCGAATCCAGGCGCCGCCACGGCGACGCGGCGAAAGCCCGCACCGGGGTTGCGCTGGAAGAGGTCGAACCGCACGGCCATCGACCTCCCGGCCCTGATCTGAGACATCTGCGCTCCGAACGTCGCGTAGCGAGAGGCCTGAACGGGGTCGGCATGGCACCCATCGAGCGTCGCCGCAGCGCGGCCCCCCCCGGCTCTCGGTGCGCCGAGTGCAGCGCCCGGCAGCGCCGTGGCGGCGAGCACAGCGAGCAGCGGGATGGACGAGCGCAGTTTCATCGCAAGAGCCCTAACACCGGCGAGGGTCAAGGGTTGCGCGCGGCGGACGGACTGCCGGCACGGACGGCACGGCCGGCCCGGGATCAGGTCGCCTCGTCGTCCAGGCCGGGGATCGCCAGGATCGGCAGCGCGCCGTGGATCTCCTCCAGCGCGAGGAGATCGTTGCGATCGCGCGGCCGGTCGGCGAGCCGCTTGAAGGCAACGATGCTGGAAAGCCCGGCGAAGCGCATCGGCACGCCTTCCACGGTCGCCTTGATCGCTCCGGCGTCGACGCTGGCGAAGTCCAGCGGCGGCTCACCTTCCCTGAGCAGATCGAGAACCCCGCGTGCGGCGCAGTCCAGGCGCAGATGCGGGCGTGTCTGTACCTGCTCGAGCGAGACCGACGCGCCGTCGCTCAGGAATACCGCGTCGAGCGCCGTCACCGCACTCATCACGCGCGCGCTGTTGGCCGTGTTCTGCGGAATCAGCAGATCAACGTCTTCAGTGGCACGCACGTGCCGATTTGCCACGACCGCAAACCCGCCGATGACGACGTGTGCTGCGCCTGCGCCATTGAAAGCGGCGACAACCCCCGGTAGATCAGGAGCGCTCGGCATCGTCGCTGCGCCGCGCGGCGGTGGCCTCGAGGATCGAGTGGGCTGTGCGACTCAGTCCGAGGGCTGCCACGACCAGCTCCGCGACGCTTCGCCGACTCGCAGAGCGCAGCGCGTCGCGAACGTCCAACTCGTTGATCGCCGTCCAGCGCGGGTCATCGGGGCCCAGCAACGTGTCTGCCATGAGGTGGATTCTACTCCCTCAAGTCACCTGATACAGCGGCCCGTCGCCCCCCTCGGGCGGCGTCAGCCGGCCGCCCTTGGCGGTGATTGCACCGCACTGCACGCAGTTCGTGTAGTTGACGATGACGTCCACGTTGCCCTCGGCAGGGGCGTCCTCGGGCACCTCGTAGACGCCGGCGGGACACATCCAGACCCAGGTTTCGGCGATTTCGCGCGGCACGCTACGGCGCACGCGGATGTGGTTCGGGGCGTCGTCGCGCGTGGCGTTGCCGGTGATGAACACCGAGGAGAGCTTGTCGAACGTGTACTTGCCGTCAGGCTTGGGGTAGCCGTCCTTCTTCTTGCCGATAGACACCGGCGCGTCCGCGTCGCGGTGGTTGGCCCAGCGGCCGCCCGGGAAGCGGCCCTTGGTGATCACCATCGCGTTGGCAATCGCGCCGCCGACGAAGAAGCCGCGGCTGAACGGCTGTCTCTGGTTGCGGGTCTCAAACAGCTCCTGACCGATCAGCGAGTCCTCGACGCGCTCGGGATAGCTCGAGAGGTCGGTGGAGGCGGCCTTCAGAGCCTTGAAGATCTCCTCCGCCGCCATGATGCCCGAGTGGATTGCGTAGTGGATGCCCTTGAGCACCGGCACGTTGACCATGCCGCCGCCGTCGCCGCAAATCACCATCCCCGGAGCAGCGAGCTTGGGCATCGCCCAGTAACCGCCCTCGGGAATCGTCTTGGCGCCCCAGGCGACGCGCTTGCCGCCATCGAGGACCTTGTGCACGAGCTTTGACTCCTTGAACTGCTGCAGCAAATCGTGCGCCGAGACAGTTGCGTCCGTGGTGTCGAGCGGGACGACAAAGCCGATCGAGACCCGGTCGTCGCCCATCGGATAGATCCACGAGCCGCCGAACTCGTGGTGCTTGGCGGCGTAGCGCAGGGGCCAGCCAAGCGTGTGGATCACGCGGTCGAGTTTCTGGGGAACCTCCCAGACCTCCTTGACGCCAAGCGCCCAGACCTGGGGCTCGCGTCCCTCCGCGAGCTCGAACTCCCGGATCGCCGCACCGGTCAAATGGCCCCAGGTTCCCTCCGCGAGCACCGTCGCCTGCGCGACGACATCTGAGCCCGGCTCAAAGTTGCCGCGCTCCTCCCCCTCCTTGCCACGTCCCTTGTCGCCCGAGCGCACTCCTCGCACGACGCCGTCCTCGACGAGCAGCTGGCTGGCCGCCGTCTCGGTGAGGATGTAGGCGCCCGCCTCCTCCGCCCTGGCCGCCATCCAGCGCGAGAGCTCGGCGACCGACACGACGTGATTTCCGTGATTGCGAAACGGCGGCGGCGTCGGCTTCAAGGGCAGCGCGCGCTTTGGGCTGAGCATCCAGTAGACGGTGTCCTTCTCAACCTCACCGTACGTCGGCCATTCGCCAGGATCGACGTCCGGAAACAGCTCCGCGAGTCCCGACGGGCGCATCATCGCGCCCGACAGGTTGTGGGCCCCACACGTCTTTGCCTTTTCGATCACCGCCACCGGCACCTCACCGAGGCGCTCCATCAGCTCCGGCTCATCGGCGAGCAGCTGCAGCAGCCTGTTCGCGCAGGCCAGCCCGGCCGGGCCGCCGCCGACAATCGCCACGCCGACCTCGATCCGATCGTCCTCGCCGTCGACTTCCCGCTTGATGAACTCACCGACGGAGTCGACCGGCGGCGGGAATTCGCTCGGAGAGTGTTTGCCGCCGGCCACCGCTAGGAGGCCTTCTTGGCCTTCACGGCCTCGGTGAGCTTGGGCAGGATCTTGTTCAGATCGCCGACGATGCCGAGATCGGAGAACTCAAAAATCGGCGCGTTGGCGTCCTTGTTGATCGCGACAATGTTCTCCGCGGACTGCATGCCGACCTTGTGCTGGATCGCGCCCGAGATCCCCGCTGCGAGATACAGCTTCGGCGACACCGTCTTGCCGGTCTGGCCGATCTGCGCCGCATAGGGGTACCAGCCGGCGTCGACGACCGCGCGAGTCGCCGCCACGGCGCTGTTGCCGCCGAAGGCGCCAGCGAGCTGCTCGCACAGCTCGAAGCCCTCCGCCTTGCCGAGCCCACGACCGCCGGCAACGAGCACGTTTGCGCCCTCGATGTCGACGTCGGCGCCGCGCTGCTCGCCGCGCTCGATCATCGTGGCCTTGGTCGAGAACGGAGAGAACTCGACCGCGACGTCCTCGACCTCGGCGTCGCCCGAGCCGTTCTGGGTGATCTCAAACGCGTTGAGGCGCCCAATCACGATGCCCACGTCGCTGCGGTAGCTGATCTCCGAGATTGCAGAGTCGCCGAGGATCGGCCGCTCTGCGAGCAGCTTGCCGCCCTCTGCCCGCACAGCAGGGACCTCCATTACCACGCCGGCGTGCAGCCGGGCGGCGAGCCCGGCGCCGATCTCGAATCCGAGCAGGCCGCCGCCGAACAGCGCGTAGCCGAAGCCCTTCTCCTTGATCACCTGCGCCATCGCGTCGACCACCGGCTGCGCGAGCCCTTCCGGGCCCTTGACGTGGTAGACCTTTTTCGCGCCGTAGGCGCCCAGCGTCGCGCACAGCTCGTGCGTCGCCGAGTCGCCGACGACGATCGCGTGAGCCTCGCCGCCGAGCTCCGCGGCGAGCTTAGCGCTCTCGGCGACCGCGCCGAGCGAGTTCTTGTTGATCTGCCCGTCGTAGTGCAGCGCATATACGAGAATGTCGGGCATCAGATCAGCTTCCTTTCGTCGAGCCAGGTAACGATCTTCTCGACCGTCTCGTCAGTGTCCTCGTCCTCGATGATCGTGCCGGCCTGCTTCTTCGGCGGCGCCTTCGCGCTGGTCCATTGCGCGGCGGAGTTCTCGCCGCCGACCTTGGAGGCGTCGATCTCGACGTCGCCCGTGCTCAGCGTGTCGAGCTGCTTCTTCTTCGCGCCCATAATCGCCTTCAGCGACGGGTAGCGCGGCTCGTTGATCGCATCGCCGACGGCGATCACTGCGGGCATCTCGACCGCCACCGTGTCATAGCCGTATTCAGCCTGGCGCTCGCAGCGCAGCTTGCCCTCCTCGACGTCCAGCTTGATCACCTGGGTCAGCGAGGGCATCTGAAGATGGTCGGCGACCACCGCGCCGATCGTGTAGCACTCGCCGTCGTCTGACTGCTGTCCGAGCAGCACCAGATCCGGGCTCTCGCGCTTCAGCGTCTGGGCCAGCGCATAGCCGGTCGCCGCGACGTCCGAGCCCGCGAGCGCCGCATCAGAAAGGTGCAGCGAGCGATCCGCGCCGAGCGAAACCGCCTTGTGGAGCGCGCGCACCGCCGTCTCAGGGCCCATCGTCACCGCGACGATCTCCTCGACTTCGACGACCCCGCCCTCCTTGATCTGCATCGCAGCTTCGATCGCATGCGTGTCATAGGGGTTGAGGTTGCGCTCACCGCTTCTGTCCATGCGCCCCGTCGAGGGATCGATCCGCTTCTGGACGGCGGCGTCCGGAACTTCTTTGACCAGGACGCAGATTTTCATTCAGCTGACTCCTTGAGGGAAGGCGTGGGAACGGAGATGTTATCGGTTGATTGACAAGTCAATCGGCTACGGCGCCGCGGATGAAATCGATGATCGCCGACGTCGGAGCACCCGGCGTGAAGACCTCTGCAACACCGAGGCGCTTGAGCTCGGGGATGTCGTCCGCCGGGATCGTACCGCCGACGCAGACCAGCACGTCGTCGATTTCCTGCTCGCGCAGCAGCGCCACGATGCGGGGCACCAGCGTCATGTGGGCTCCCGACAGGATCGACAGCCCAACCGCGTCGGCGTCCTCCTGGATCACGGTCTCGACGATCTGCTCAGGCGTCTGATGAAGGCCCGTGTAGATCACCTCCATCCCCGCGTCGCGCAACGCGCGAGCGATTATCTTGGCGCCGCGATCATGGCCGTCTAGCCCTGGCTTGGCCACGACAACACGGATCTTCTTCTGGGTCTGGGTTTCGGGCATGGCGCTTGCGCGCGGGGATTCTATGTCGTGGAGCGCCCGCGGCGCGGTCGGGTCAGAAGACCGGAGACTCGGTGTACGTGCCGAAGACCTGCTGCAGGGACTCGATGATTTCGCCCTCGCTCGCGTGCGCGCGGGCGCAGTCGAGCAGCGCCTCCATCAGGTTGCAGTGCGGCCGCGCGGCCTGCTCGCGCAGGGCCGCCAGCGAGCGCTCCACCGCCGCCCCGTCGCGCGTCGCACGCACCGACTGCAGGCGCCCAAGCTGCTTACCCTCGAGCTGGGGATCGATCCGCAGCAGCTCCGTCTCCTCGTCGCCATGCTCGGTGTGCGCGTTGACGCCGACAACGATTCGCTCGCCGGCGTCAATCTCCGCCTGCAGCTCGTACGCCGCGTCGGCGATCTCGCGCTGGGGGTAGTTGCGCTTGACCGCCTCGACCATCCCGCCGAGCTCGTCGATCTTGGCGAAGTAGGCGTACGCCTGGCTTTCGAGCTGGTCGGTCAGCGACTCGACGAAGTAGGAGCCGCCGAGCGGATCGACGGTGTTGGCGACACCCGTTTCGTGCGCAATCACGTGCTGCGTGCGGAGCGCAAGCCGGACCGCCTGCTCAGTCGGCAGTGCCAGCGCCTCGTCGTAGGAGTTGGTGTGAAGCGACTGTGTGCCCCCCAGCACCCCCGCGAGCGCCTCGATCGCCGTGCGGACAATGTTGTTGAGCGGTTGCTGGGCGGTCAGCGAAACCCCTGCCGTCTGCGTGTGAAAGCGCATCAGCAGCGAACGCGGATCCTTCGCCCCAAAGGTGTCGCGCAGCTCACGAGCCCAGATCCGCCGCGCCGCACGGTACTTCGCGATCTCCTCGAAGAAGTCGATCTGCGCGTTGAAGAAAAACGACAGGCGCGGCGCGAACGCGTCCACGTCGAGACCCCGCTCCACGGCCTGCTCGACGTAGGTCAGGCCGTCCTTGAGCGTGAACGCAAGCTCCTGTGCCGCCGTCGAGCCGGCCTCACGGATGCGGTAGCCGGAAATCGACACCGGGTGCCAGCGCGGCATCGCGCTCGAGCACCACTCGATCATGTCGCCGAGCAGCCGCATCGCCTCGTCTATTGGAAAACACCATTCCTTCTGGGCGATGTACTCCTTGAGGATGTCCGCCTGGATCGTGCCGCTCAGTTGCTCCGGCGCGATCCCCTCGCGCTCGGCGGCAACCACGTAGAAGGCGAGCATCACAGCGGCCGGCGCGTTGATCGTCATCGACACCGAGACCTCACCGAGGTCGATGCCGCCGAACAGCGTCTGCATGTCATCGAGCGTGTCGATCGCCACCCCTTCGCGGCCAACTTCCCCCAGCGACTTGGCGTGGTCGGAGTCGTGGCCCATCAGCGAGGGCATGTCAAACGCCGTCGAAAGGCCCGTTTGGCCGTGGGCGAGCAGGTAGTGGAAGCGCTCGTTGGTCTCCTCCGCGGTGCCGAAGCCGGCGAACTGGCGCATCGTCCACAGCCGCCCGCGATACATCGACGGATAGATGCCACGGGTGAACGGATACTCACCCGGCGCCCCGATCTCCGACGAGGCGGCGTCCGCGTCGGTGTAGAGCTCCCTGACCGGCTCGCCGGAAAGCGTGCGAAAGCTGCCGCCGGCGCGGCGTTTGGCCGCCGCGCTCATGGTCTCGCGTGGAGTTGTTGCCATCGCCTGAGTCTAGAGCAGACGCCAGGCAATTCCGTCGGGGCGCCGGCTGACAACGAGCACTCCGGCGGTGGCGCCAACACCCGCGAGTACCGCCGCGCCGCCGGCGAGGCGGATTCTCCGGCGCAACCTGTCGACGTGCATCACCGGCCAGCTCTGCTCACGTGCAACGCGCAGCAGCTCCGCGTCAGGATTGACCACGACGGGGTGGCCAACGGCGCGCAGCATCGGCAGATCGGAGCTCGAGTCTGAGTAGGCGTAGGAGGCACCCAGGTCGAGCCCTTCTGCGCCGGCCAGCTCGCGGATCAGCGTCGCCTTGCCCTCGCCGTATGCGAACGGCCCCGCCGCCCGGCCCGTGTAGAGGCCACCGGAGACCTCCGAGCGCGAGCCGACCGCGCCATCGAAGCCCAGCACGTGCGCCATCAGATCGGCCATCTCCTGCGAGGCGGCGGTGCAGATGAACACCGGCCGACCAGCGTCCTGGTGCTCGTGCGCCGCCCGCAGCATCTCAGGAAAGATGTTCGGCAGCACCCCGGCAAGCACGCGATGGGAGAGGCGCTGCAGCGAGCGCACCGGGACGCCCGCAATCATCCGACCGACGCGCTCGCGAACCTGCTCGGCCTCAGCGTCCGTCGAGCCCCGCAGGCGGAAGCGCAGGTTCGCCAGCAGGTCCGCGGCCAGGCGCCGGCGCGAGAGCAGCCCCGCCTCGTAGGCGGCGCGGACGAAATGGATCCCTGACGAGCCCTCGACGAGCGTACGGTCGAGGTCGAAGAACGCCGCCGCGCGCTCAGCCACTACACGCGCACGATGATCGCATCGCCCTGCCCGCCGCCCGAGCAGATGGCCGCACAGCCCAGGCCGCCGCCGCGCCGGCGCAGTTCGTGGACCAGCGTGCCGATGATGCGGGCGCCCGAGGCGCCGATCGGGTGGCCGATCGCGACCGCACCGCCGTTGACGTTGACGCGATCCTCGTCGATCCCCAGCACGCGAATCGAGTTCAGCGTGACCGATGCAAAGGCCTCGTTGATCTCCCATAGGTCGATCTCCGCCGCTTCCAGGCCAGCTTTCTCCAGGGCCTTCAGGGCCGCCGCAGCCGGGGTACGCGCAAGGTAGGGAAAGTCGTCAGCAACCTGCGCCTGCGCCACCACCTCAGCGAGGATCTCCTTGCTCTCGCGCTTGGCCCACGCCTCGCTCGAGAGCACCAGCGCGCCGCCGCCGTCGTTCACGCCCGGGGCGTTGCCGGCCGTGTGGCTGCCGTCCTTCATGAAAATCGGCGGCAGCTTGGAGAGCGCCTCCAGCGTCGTGTCACGGCGGGGGGCCTCGTCGATCTCAACGACGCTGTCACCCTTGCGGCCCTTGATCGTCACGGGGACGATCTCCTCCGCCAGGCGGCCCTCGTCCGTGGCCTTGACGGCGAGCTCGTGCGAGCGCAGCGACCAGCGGTCCATGTCGGCGCGCGTCATCTCCAGCTCCGCGGCGACCTCGCTCGCCTCATGCGCCATGTGCTTGCCCGAGAAGGGGTTGGTGAGGCCATCGTTGATCATGCTGTCGATCGCCTTGGCGTCGCCCATGCGGTAGCCGAAGCGCGCCTGGGGAAGCAGATATGGGGCGCTCGACATCGACTCCATACCCCCGCCGAGCCCCACCTCGACATCGCCGGCGCGAATCTGCGCATCGAGAATGCCGACGGCGCGCACACCCGACGCACAAACCTTGTTGATCGTCTCCGAGGAGACCTCCTTGGGGATTCCGCCCTTGATCTGCGCCTGACGCGAGGGGATCTGGCCCTGGCCTGCCTGCAGCACCTGGCCCATCACCACGTGCTGCACCTGTTCCGGTGCAACCCCCGAGCGCTCGAGCGCCGCTTCGATGGCGATGCCGCCGAGGTCCGTCGCGTCGAGTGTCTTCAGCGCGCCGCCCATCTTGCCGATCGGGGTGCGGGCCGCTCCGAGAATCACGGTCTTTGCCATCAGGTTCAGGATCTCCAGGGTCGGGTGGGAAGAGCTAATGGTAGCCTCGCCGCGCATGCGGGTCTCCGCCACCACGGCAGCGCCGCTCGAAACAGAGGCCGACACGATCGTCGTCGGCGTGTTCGAAGACGAGGGCGTCGCGCACGACATCGAAGGCGGCGCTCTGCAGTCTCTGCTCGACGACGGCGAGGCCAAGCGCACGTTCAAGAAGCTCGCGCTGACCCATTCAGGCGGCAGACGCTGGCTGCTTGCCGGCCTCGGAAAGCGCGAGGACTTCGACGCCGAGCGAGCCCGCGTGATGGCCGCGCTCGCGCTCGACAAGGCCACAGAGCTGGGCGTCGCGGCGCTCTGCTGGGAGCTGCCGCATCACGTCCCCGACGCGGTCGCAGGAGCGCTCGTGGAAGGCACGCTGCTGGCCGCCTTCCGCTTCGACACCTACAAGACAGCGGACCAGGAGCGGGACCCCGAGCTCGAGCAGCTGATCGTCTCCGCCCACCACGACGTCGGCGACGCCGTTCAGCGAGCGCACCTGATCGCCGAGGCGGCGAACGGCGCACGCGTGCTTCAGAACACGCCGAGCAACGATATGACGCCGACGCACCTCGCCCGGCGCGCACAGGACCTCGCCGGCGAGCTGGAGGGACTCGAGTGCGCAGTCGAGGGACGCGAGCAGATCGTCGCCCGCGGGATGGGGTGCTTTGCCGCCGTCGCGCAGGGCAGCTACGAGGAGCCGGCGCTGATCACGCTCCGCTACAGCGGCCCCAACGCCGCCGGACCGACGCTCGGGCTTGTCGGCAAGGCGGTCACATTCGACACCGGTGGGATCTCGATCAAGCCCTCAGCGGCGATGAGCGAAATGAAGTTCGACATGTCAGGCGGCGCCGCCGTGCTGGAGGCCGCCGGGGCGATCGCGCGCCTGCGCCTTCCGGTCAACCTGATCGCCGTGATCGGGGCCACCGAGAACATGCCGAGCGGCCGCTCGGTCAAGCCGGGCGACATCGTGCGGGCAATGAACGGGTGCACCGTGGAGGTCAACAACACCGATGCCGAAGGGCGCCTCGTGCTCGCCGACTGCCTCGCCCACGCTGTCGCCGAGGGCGCCGAGCGCCTCGTCGACCTGGCGACGCTGACCGGCGCGATCATCATTGCGCTCGGCTCGACCTTCGCTGGCCTGATCACCAACGACGAGGACTGGGCCGCCAAGGTCGAGGCGGCCGGCAGCGCCACCGGAGAGCTGGCGTGGCGACTGCCGCGCCACCCGGAGTTCGCCAAGCTCGTCGAGGGCAAGTACGCAGACCTCGACAACGCACCCGAGGGTCGCAAGGCCGGGTCAATCACCGCGGCCGAGTTCCTCGCGCGCTTCGTCGGCGAGGTCCCCTGGGTGCACCTCGACATTGCCGGCACGGCGTGGGACCTCGGGCGCCCTTACGCCGAGAAGGCCGGCTCCGGTTTCGGCGTGCGACTGCTCGTCGAGCTGGCGCGCTCTCTCTGACGGCCGGACCGCCCTAGACTCCAGAGCGCGATGCGAGTGCTCGTGGTCGACGACGACGCGCCCGTCAGGCGGATGCTGGAGCGCACGCTGCTGGCAGAAGGCGACGAGGTCTCCAGCGTCGCCGACGGGGGTGCGGCGCTCGCGTGCCTGGAGAACTCGCTGCCCGACCTCGTGATCCTCGACGTCGCGATGCCCGGGATCGATGGGCTGTCCGTTTGCCGCAGGCTGCGCGCCAAGGGCGTCAGCACGCCGATCCTGCTCCTGACCGCGCGCGACGCCGTCGAGGACCGCGTCGCGGGGCTGGACGCCGGCGCCGACGACTACCTGCTCAAGCCGTTCGCGCCATCGGAGCTCACCGCCAGGGTGCGAGCGCTGACCAGACGCCACGCAGACGGCGGAATGCTCGCGCATGGGGATCTCACGCTCGATCCGAGCACGCGTATCGTCACGCGGGCCGGTGGAGGCGACGGTGTGCAGCTCACCGCGCGCGAGTGCGAGCTACTCTCGCTGCTGCTGCGAAACGCCCGGTCGGTCGTGTCACGCGAGCTGGCGATCGAGCAGGTCTGGGGCGGAAGCGCCACAGACAACGTGGTCGACCGCTACGTCGGCTACCTTCGGCGCAAGCTCGGCCAGCCGGAGTACATCCGCACCGTCCGCGGCGTCGGCTTCACGCTGCGGCGATGACCCTGCGCGGGCGCCTGATCGCCGCGGCCTCCGCAGCGACACTGGTCGCGGTGGCCGCGCTCGGCGGCGCAGCGCTGCTGTTGACAGCGCACGAGCTGCGCAGCTCGCTGGACCACGCACTGCGCCAGCGTGCGAGCGACGTGTCCCGGCTCGCGCTCTCGGCTCCCGCCGTGCTCAGCGTCCCAGGCGCGCTCGACGCCCCGGTCGGCGGTCGCACCCTGTCGGTCGAAGTGCTCGACCGACAGGGGCGGATCTACGCCCGCTCGCTCTCACTCGGCGGCCGACTGCTGCCCGCAGGCGCGGCGCTCACCGCGGCGCTGCGCGAGGGCCGCACGGGCTACCTCGACGCCCAGCTGTCGGGCTCGCCGGTGCGCCTCTTCGTGGCCCCGCTCGCCGACGCGGGCGGCCCCACGGGCGGCGGTGCCGTGTTGGTCTCCTCGGCTCGGGGCGACACCGAGGACACCCTGGTCAAGCTGCGTGCGCTGCTTGCGCTCAGCGCGTTGGCGGCAGCGGTGCTCGGCGCGTTGCTCGCCGCCGCGCTGACGCACCGTGGTCTGCGCCCGCTGCGGCGGCTGTCACACGCAGCGGAGCGGATCGCGCAGAGTGGACGCGCCTCCGAGCGGCTCCCGGCGCCGCTCGAGCGGGGTGAGCTCAGCGCGCTGGCCCAGACGCTGAACGCGATGCTCGAGGCGCTCGAGCGCGCGCGCGGGATGGAGCGGCGCTTCCTGGCGGACGCCTCGCACGAGCTGCGCACACCGCTGACCTCGCTGCGCGGAAACGCCGCATATGTCGCACGGCACGGCGCTGACCCTGGCGCCCTGGCCGACATCGAGGCCGATGCCGCGCGCCTGTCGCGGATGCTCGACGACCTGCTGGCGCTCGAGCGCGAGGACGGCGCCCACCGGCCGCAGGAGACCGTGCGGCTGCGCGAGGTGATCGAGACCGCAGCGGCTGCGGACGACACGCTCGACCTGGAGATCGATCAGGACCTCTATGTGCGCGGCGAGCGAGACGCGCTCGAGCGGGCGCTGGGGAATCTGATCGAGAACGCCCACATCCATGGCCCGCAGGGCGGCCGGATCAAGCTCGGGCTCCATCGTCGGGACGACACCGCGCTGCTGTTTGTGTCTGACGAGGGCCCGGGACCAGCGCAGCCGCAGGATGCCTTCCGGCGATTCTGGCGCGCGCCGGAGGCCAGAGCCCGGCCGGGCTCTGGCCTCGGGCTCTCAATCGTTGCTGCAACCGCCGCGCGGCACGGCGGCAGCGTGTCGATCCACGGATCACGCTTCACGCTCGAGCTGCCAATTCTCAGAGGTCTCTCAAACGGGCGATCTAAGGTTGACGAGCAACCCGAACCCGGAGAGGTCTGATCGAATGAACATTCTGCGCCGCATGCCCACCGCGAAACTGCTCGGCCTGATGCTTGCGATCACGGTGCTCGCCGGGTCGATCTCCGCCGTCGCGCTGGGCGCGCTGAGCGCCGGCGGGCCGGTTCCGCCGCCCAAGCCGCTGGCGAACGCGATTCACGACGCGGCCGCGGCCTCCTCGGTGCCGGGGGTCACGGCCACGATCTCCTTCACGAATCACCTGATCGACTCCTCGAGCATCCAGGGCGGCGGCCCGCTGCTGAAGGGCGCGAGCGGCCGGCTGTGGGCTTCGAGCGACGGGCACGTCCGGCTCGAGCTGCAGGGCGAGCGCGGCGATACGCAGGTTCTCGTTTCTCCGACGGCCTTCTCGGTCTATGACGCGAGCAGCAACACCGCCTACGAGGGCACGATCCCAACGCGCAAGGACAGCGCGAAGCCCGGCGCACAGCACTCGCTGCCGACGGTCGCGAAGATCCAGGACGAGCTGAGCAAGCTGATGCAGCACGTGGGCGTCTCTGGTGCCACTCCAACCAATGTGGGCGGGGCTGCTGCATATTCTGTCTCGATCTCGCCGAAGCACAGCGGCGGCCTGCTCGGCTCGGCCGAGCTCGCCTGGGACGCCGCCCACGGCGTGCCGCTGCGCGCCGCGGTGTACGCGCAGGGCCAGAGCGCCCCGGTGCTCGAGCTCACCGCGACTTCCGTTTCCCTCGCTCCGGTCGCGAGCAGCGTGTTCGCGATCTCGCCTCCTGCAGGAGCGAAGGTGGTGCGGGTCAAGCGCCCGACGCAGCCGCCAGCAGCCGGGCACGCACGCAGCGCGAAAGCGGTCGACGGCGTGGCCGCGGTCAGCAAGTCGCTGCCGTTCAAGCTCTCGGCCCCGGCAACGCTCGCCGGGCTCCCGCGCGCAGGCGTCAAGCTGCTCGACTGGAGCGGCAAGCCGGCGGCGCTGGTGACCTACGGCCAGCACCTCGGCGCGATTGCCGTCGTGGAGCGCATGTCGGACGCCGCCGGTAAGCCTGGCGGCCCCGCCAGCCAAGGCAAGACCTCACTCCCGTCGGTTCAGGTCAACGGCGCCAGCGGCACGGAACTCGCCACGGCGCTCGGCACGCTGCTGCGGTTCGAGCGCAGCGGCGTCTCCTACATAGTCGCGGGGTCGGTGCCCCCGGCGGCGGCCGAAGCGGCGGCGCGCGGCCTCTAGTGCAGACGGAGACGCTCCCTGACCAGCCCGTGCTCGCGCGCGGGCTGGTCAAGCGCTACGGCGAGCTCGTCGCCGTGAACGACATCGCGCTCAACGTGCAGGCCGGCGATGTCTACGGCTACCTCGGACCGAACGGAGCCGGCAAGACCACGGCACTGCGAATGATGCTGGGGCTGATTCGTCCCGACGAGGGTCACGTCGAGCTGTTCGGGCGCGATCCGATGCTCGACGGTGCCCGCGCGCTCGATGGCGTCGCGGGATTCGTTGAGGAGCCGCGCTTCTACCCCTACATGAGCGGCCTTCGCAACCTCGAGCTGCTCGCCTCGTTCGACGGCGACGGGGCCAGCGGACGGATCGGTGAGGCGCTCGACGCAGTGGAGCTCTCCGACCGTGCGGGCGACCGGGTCGGCGGCTACTCGCACGGCATGCGTCAACGCCTGGGCATCGCAGCCGCGCTGCTGCGCCGCCCCAGGCTGCTGCTGCTCGACGAGCCCGCGACAGGACTAGACCCAGCGGGGATGCGCGACATGCGCTCGCTGATCCGTCGGCTCGCCGGCGAAGGCATCACCGTGATGCTGTCGAGCCATCAGCTCGCAGAGGTCGAGGAGCTCTGCAATCGGGTCGCGATCGTGCGATCGGGCCGGATCGTCTTCGAAGGTGCGCTCGACGAGCTCAAGCGCACAACATCGGCCGAGTACCGGCTGCGCACAAGCGACGACGCGCGTGCGACCGGGGTCTGCCGCGCGCAGCCGGGAATCAGCGGCGTGCGGGAGCACGAGGGCGAGCTGCGGCTGCGCGCAGACGAGCCGGCGGTCGCCCAGCTATCGCTCGCGCTCGCAGCGGGCGATCTCGCGATCACCCTGCTGGCGCCCGAACACGCCACGCTCGAGGGCCTGTTCTTCCGGCTCACGGAGGACGAGGCATCGTGAGCCGCCCCGGCGTCTGGGCCGCCTACGGCTGGGAGCTGCGCAAGCTACGGGCACAGAAGCGCACCTATCTCGGACTCGGAATCGTCGTTCTCGTGCCGCTGATCTTCGTCGTCTCGCTGGCGCTGCGCGGCGGCGGCCCAAACGATGTCGCGTTCGGCAGCTACGTTCACCAGTCGGGCCTCGCGATCCCGCTCGTCATTCTGACGTTCGCCTCGGCCTTCCTGCTGCCGCTCGCGACAGCGCTCGTGGCAGGCGACATCGTGGCCGCGGAGGACCACAACGGGACCCTCAAGACAATCCTCACCCGCTCGCTGAATCGCGGCCAGATCTACACCGCCAAGCTGCTCGCCGCGCTGAGCTACGCGCTGCTTGCGCTACTGCTGATGGGCACCGTAGCCACGGTCACCGGCAGCATCGAGTCCGGTTTCCACGGTCTCGTCTCGCTCTCGGGCACGCACATCTCCGCGGGCAAGGCGCTCGGGCTGGTCTATGCGAGCTTCGCTGTCTACCTGCTGCCGACAATCGCAATCGCCTGCTTCGGTGTGCTGCTCTCGACGACCACGCGCAACAGCGCGGGCGCTGTTGTCGGCACCGTGATGGCGCTGCTGATGCTCAATTTGCTCGACATCATCCCCGGCGTCGGCTCGCTGCGGCCGTACCTGCTGCCGCACCAGTTCCAGGCCTGGATGGGCTTTCTGCGCGATCCGATCGACTGGGGTCCCATCGTGCGCGCGGCATGGGTCTCAGCGCTCTACGCAGTGCCGTCGGCCATCGCTGCCTATCTCGTCTTCCTGCGCCGGGACGTTGCGGGCGGCTGAGCGCCATCAGCCCGCGGGCTGAGAAGATGGCGCGATGAACTTCGACCTGTCTGACGAGCACCGGCTGATCCAGAGCACCGTGCGCGAGTTCGCTCGCGCCGAGGTGGCCCCCGTCGCCGCCGAGTTGGACCGCGAGAAGCGCTTTCCCTACGAGATCGTCCGGCGTCTCGGCGAGCTGGGATTGATGGGGATTCCGTTCCCCGAGGAGTACGGCGGGGGCGGCGGCGACACACTGGCCTACGCGCTGGCCGTGGAGGAGCTCACGCGAGTCGATTCCTCTGTCGCAATCACGCTCTGTGCCCACACATCACTGGGGACGCAGCCGGTCTACCTGTTCGGCTCCGACGAGCAGAAACAGGAGTGGCTACCGAAGCTGTGCAGCGGCGCACAGCTGGGGGCCTTCGGCCTCACCGAGCCCGAGGCCGGCTCCGACGCCGGCAACGTCCGCACGCGAGCGCGCCTCGACAGCGGCGAGTGGGTGATCGACGGCGCCAAGCAGTTCATCACCAACGCCGGGACCGACATCTCCGGCATGGTGTGCATCACCGCCCGCACCGGCGAGGAGGAGATCTCGAACATCATCATCCCCAACGGGACACCGGGCTACGTCCAGGGTGAGCCCTATCGCAAGATGGGCTGGAACGCGTCAGACACGCGCCCGCTGAGCTTCGACGAATGCCGCGTCCCGGAGCACAACGCGCTGGGACCGCGCGGCGCCGGCTTCCGCCAGTTCCTGCAGATCCTCGACATCGGCCGGATCGGCGTCGCCGCAATGGGCGTCGGCCTCGCGCAGGGAGCGCTCGACGAGGCGCTCTCCTACGCGCGCGAGCGCCGCGCCTTCGGCAAGGCGATCTCCAAGTTCCAGGCGATCCAGATCAAGCTCGCCGACATGGCCACCGAGATCGAGGCCGCGCGGCTGCTCGTCTACAAGGCAGCGCGCGAGAAGGATGCGGGGCGGAACTTCGCTCTGGTCGCGGCGCAGGCAAAGCTGAAGACCGGGCGCCTCGCGGTGCGCTGCGCCGAGGAGGCGGTGCAGATTCACGGCGGCTACGGCTACATCGAGGAGTACCCCGTCTGCCGCTTCTACCGGGACGCGAAGATCCTCACGATCGGCGAAGGAACCGACGAGGTGCAGCAGATGGTGATCGCCAAGGCGCTCGGGGCATAGCACCGCGCGCGGGCGCGCCTGCCCACGCGCGGGCCTCAATCGTTGGCGACGAGGCGCTTTGCCGCGCTGGCCGGATCGAGCCGCCGCGCGACGACCTCGTCGAGCATCGCCTGGAAGTCCGCATCCTCATGCAGGCGCGCCTCCAGAGTCCGCCGCAGGCGTGATGCCGCGAGCGAGATCACCTCGTTCTGGAGGTTGCGGCGGCGGCGCTCGCTGAGCGTGCCCTGATCGATGATCCACCGGCGGTGCTCGTCGAGCGTTTCGATCAGCTCCGCAACGCCTTCACCGCGCCCAGCTTCGGTCTTCACGATCGGCACCCGCCAACCCCGTTGCGGCGCGAGCGAGAGCACACCGCGGATCTCCCTGACCATCGTGTCGGTCAGCGGATGATCTGCCTTGTTGACGACGATCACATCCGGAATCTCCATCACCCCCGCCTTCAGCGCCTGCACCGAGTCACCGGAGCCGGGGATCAGGACCAACACCACTGTGTCGGCGTGATCGATGATGTCGACCTCGGCCTGCCCCACGCCCACGGTTTCCATGTAGATGTCGTCCTTGCCCGAGGCGTCCATCAGCAGTGCGGTCTGCAGCGCAGCCTCCGACAGTCCGCCAAGTGCGCCGCGACTGGCCATCGAGCGGATGAACACGCCGGGGTCGAGGAAGTGGTCGGCGAGGCGGATCCGGTCTCCTAACACCGCGCCGCCGGTGAACGGCGACGACGGGTCGATCGACAGCACGGCGATCTGCCTGCCAGCTTCGCGGCGCAGCTTGCAGATCGCCCCGATCAGCGTTGACTTGCCCGCTCCAGGCGGGCCCGTGAGCCCGAAGATTGCCGCACGGCCGGTCTTCGGGTAGATCTCGCGCACGAGATCCCAGCCGCGCGGGTCGTCGTTCTGTACCAGCGTTATCGCCCGAGCCAGGGCGCGGCGGTCGCCGCCAAGCAGGCGCTGGACCAGTGGGTTCTCGCTCCTCATCGAGCGCTGGATCATGTCAGCGATCGTGGCCTGCTCGCATCGTGCGCTAAACTTTACGTTGACGTGAAGATTCGATTCGGAGTCACCGCGCAGCACGCCCACTACAAGTGGTGGGCTTTGTCGTGCACCAGCCTCGGGATGCTGCTGGCGACGATCAACTCCGGCACGCTGCTGATCGCGCTCCCCGACCTGGAGCGCCACCTCCACACCTCGCTGCTTGAGCTCGTGTGGGTGATTCTCGCGTACATGATCGCCTCGACGGTGCTGGTCCTGACCGCCGGGCGGATGGCCGACCTGTTCGGGCGAAAGCGCGCGTACGTCGCCGGCATGGTGGTGTTCGCGCTCGCCTCGCTCGGGGCGGGATTCTCGACAAGCGGCGGGGAGCTGATCGGTTGGCGGATCGTGCAGGGAATCGGTGGCGCGCTGCTGTTCGCGAACTCCTCGGCGCTCGTGACCGATGCCTTCCCGAGAGAACAGCTCGGCGTGGCAATGGGGACAAACGTCATGGTCGCCGCAGTGGGGCTCACGCTGGGTCCGGTGCTCGGCGGCGTGCTGGTGGCGATCTCGTGGCACTGGGTTTTCTGGTTCAACGTGCCGCTGGGGCTCGCCGGCGCGGTGTGGGCCGGACTCGTGCTGCGTGAGCTGTCGAAACCCGACACGCTTCGGGGGCTCGACCTGCTCGGCACCGCCACCTTCGTCGCCGGCCTCACAGGCCTCGTCTTTGGGGTCTCCCGGGGCGGGCTGTCGGGGTGGGCCGATCCGGCGGTCATCGGCGGCCTCGTCGCAGGGGCCGTGCTGCTGCCGGCGTTCGCTCTTGTCGAGCGACGCGCTCGCGCCCCGATGCTCGATCTCTCGATTTTCGCCGACCGCATGTTCTCCGCAGCCACCGGGGCGGCGTTCCTGAACGGCATGTCGCGCTTTGCGCTGATGTTCTTATTCGTCTTCTACTTTCAGGGGCCACAGGGCGACGACGCGATCACGGCGGGCATCAAGCTGACGCCGCTTGCCGTCGGCATGCTCGTGGCGTCACCGCTCGCCGGCATCTGGGCCGACAGGCGCGGCTCGCGCGCGCTCGCCGCGCTGGGGATGCTCATCGGCGCAGTCGCGCTGGTCGGCATGACGACGCTGCAGGCCGCATCGCCGTACTGGCAAAGCACGCTGTGGCTCGGGCTGGCAGGCGTCGGCTCGGGCATGTTCAACAGCCCAAACACCGCTGCGATGATGGGCTCCGTCGCGCCCCACCGGCGCGGCGTCGCTGCCGGCACGCGGATGATGCTCCAGAACACGGGCTCCGTGCTCTCGATCGCATTCGTGCTTGCCGTGATCACCGCAGCCGTGCCGAAGCCGATCCTGTTCAAGATCTTCTCCGGCTTGACCAAGGGTCTCTCGCACGCCCAGCTGCATCCGTTCATCCAGAACATGCACACCGCGCTCCTCGTGCTCGCCGCGACCTCGCTCGCCGGCGCCGCCGTCTCGCTGCTGCGCCCAGCGCATGTTCGCGTCCCAACGCCGGCAATCCCCGCGCCGTCATGAGTGCCACTGCCCAGCACCTGCGGATCGGCGAGCTGGCAAGCGCCGCTGGCACGACCACCCGTACCGTGCGCTACTACGAGGAGATCGGGCTTCTGCCCGGCAGTGCGCCGCGCCCGGCGGGCAGTCACCGGCTCTACGAGCAGGCCGACCTCGAGCGCCTGCGGGAGATCGTGCGCCTGCGCGACCTGCTCGGTGTGCCGCTGGAGCAGCTGAAGGAGCTCGTCGAGGCCGAGGACGCACGCGCCGCCCTGCGCGCCGAATACGTGCAGACCGAGGACAGGAATCGGCGAGCCGAGATCCTCGCGGAGACGCTCGGGCACCTCGACCGCCAGCTCGAGCTGGTGCGCGGGCGCACCGCCGAGCTGCAGAGCCTCGAGCAGGACCTCGTTGCACGGCGGCGGCGCGTCAGCGGCCGGATACGCAGCCGCTGAGCGCCTGACGCAGGCCCAGGCGAGGTGAGATCTCTACGATTACGCCGCCGATGGAGCCGCTGCTAGCCGAATCCACGAAGCCCGGCGAGTTGCGCCTGCCGCCCCCGCCGCGGCACGGTGGCCCGCTTACGCTGCTGCGCTTCATGCAAGAGCACGGGATGCTCAATCGCCACGGCGTCGAACTCGTGGCCAGGCTGCTGTGGCTGAAGCTGAGGCTGCGCGGACGGCTGAAGCTCGACGGGCTGGCATTCATCTGCCGCGACGTTCACCTCGAGATCGCCCCGGGGGCGCGTCTCGTACTCGGACGCTGGTGCTGGCTCGGTGACGGCTGCAAGCTACGCGTGCACGAGGGAGAGCTGTCGATCGGAGCCAAGAGCGTGCTCGGCCAGGAATGCACGCTCTCCTGCTATCAGAGCATCGTGATCGGCCGCGAGTGCATCATCGCCGACCGCGTGATGATGCTCGATTTCGACCACGGCGTGGTCGACGTCGAGCGGCCGATTCGCCAGCAGGGCATCTACAAGCGCGACGTGCGGGTCGGCCACAACGTCTGGATCGGCTACGGAGCTTGCGTGTTGCGCGGAGTCAGCGTCGGCAACAACTCGGTCGTCGGCACCAACTCCGTCGTGACCCGCGACCTGCCGGAGAACTCCGTCGCCGGTGGCGCACCCGCGCGCGTGCTGCGGATGCGCGATGCGCCGAGCAGGATGCGCTGGCAGGATTGACACCAGGCGTGGTCGCCTGACCGCCGGCGACTCAGGCGTCAGCGCACCTGCGTCCGCGCGCCGCGGAGCTCGGCGTACACCGCTGCGGTCTCGGCGGCAATCTCACCCCAGTCGAAGCTGAGCACGTGCTCGGACGCCTCGGCCACAAGCCGCGCGCGGAGCGGCTCGTCGCACAGCACGCGCTCGACCATCTGGGCCAGCGAGCGGGAGTCACGCGCCGTGAATCGCAGACCGACATCGTCGTTGGGGACGACCTCCGACAGGCCGCCGGTGTCGGCGACGATGCACGGACAGCCGGAGGCCATCGCCTCCAGCGCGACCAGGCCGAACGGCTCGTAGATTGACGGCACGACGCACAGGTCGGCGATCCGGTAGAGCGAATGGAGCACGTCGTCGCCGATCCAGCCCAAGAACGTGCCGTGCTCGAGCAGGCCCAACTCGCTTGCCTGGAGCTTCAGACTCTCCTCATGGGTTCCTGATCCCGCGACCAGGAAACGCACCCGTCCCACCCGCTCGATCACGCCTGGAAGGGCATCCAGCGCAAGCTGAAAGCCCTTCTCGTAGACGAGGCGTCCGACGAGCAGCAGGAGGCGCTCGTCGGGCGCGGCGAAGTTCGAGCGCAGCGACTCGAGATCGTCAACGGGCTGCAGGTCCAGTGGGTCGATGCCGTTTGGAATCACGCTGATCCGACGCTCCTCAAGGCCGAACACATCGGCCACGTGCCCACGCATGTAGTGTGAGCAGCAGATCACACGCTCGGCGCGGTTGACGACCCAGCGCTCGACCTCGTGGATGTGGGACTGGGGGTGCTCAACGACCCAGCCCTGATGACGGCCGTATTCAGTTGCATGGATCGTCATCAGCAGCGGGCAGCGAAAGCGCTTGGCGAGATGGTCGCCAGCGACTGCGACAAGCCAGTCGTGACCGTGCACCAGATCGAACTCATAGCGGTCCCCGAGCTCGACCCCCGCAGCAAGCATGTCGGCGTTCATGTGCTCGATCCAGGTCACGAACTCGCCCAGATCACGCGGCCGTCGCGGCTCCCGGATGCGGTGGACGAAGACCCCGGCGCGCTCCTCCTCAGCGGGCATCCGCTCGTCGCCGCGGGTGAGCACGTGCACCTCGACGTCCTGCCCGACGAGCGCCGCCGAGAGCTTGGATACGTGTCGAGCGAGCCCGCCTTCGACGATGGGCGGGTACTCCCAGGAGAGAATCAGGCAACGGATCATGGCTCGAGCAGCGGCGCGACGCTACCCTGAGCTGCGATGTTCCGCGCGTCCCGGTGCTCGCCCGCCGCGCCCGAGCCTACCGCGGCGAGCGCGCTGGCGAACGCCCGGGCATGGGCGCTCGCCCGCTCGCGAGGGTAGTCCGCAGCCGACGCTGCACTCTCCATGAATGCCCAGTCACTTGCCTGAAGCGCAAGCAACTCGCGCACGGCAGCGGCGTCGATGCCTCCCCGTGGCGCCGCAGCAACCGCGCAAAGCTCGGCATCGCGCGCGGCAAACGCGATCCCCGCCACACGCTCACCGCCCCACGTCGAGAGGGCTCGTGGCGTGCCCCAGGAGCAGACCGGCAGCTCACCGGCGGGCGCGGCAGGATGCCGCGTCAGCGCTTCGTCGAGCGGAGCGAGTCTCAAGTCCTGGCGCAAAGCCTCGTCGATCACCGCCTCCAGCCAGGCAAGGCCCTCGTACCACCAGTGGCCGAGCAGCTCCGTATCGAGCGCGCAGACGGCGAGGCCGCCGCCGCTGACGCGGGTCTTCACCGACGCGACGAACTGCGCCGCGTGTGCCGCGGCAAGCTCGAGCGCCTGCGTGTGATCGTAGGGCCGCCCAGCGTTGTCCCACGGCCGGTGGTGGTGGATCGTGTGGCGGTGGTAGTCGCGGTAGCGTCCGTCGGCCGGATAGCCATCGTCACTCCAGACCAGCTCGATCGTCGCCCGATCAATCGGAACGAAGATCGGGCCGCCCGACGATCGCAGCGGCTGCAGGTGCTCGGGCGCCCCGCGGCCGTAGAGGTCAGTCAAATCCAGGCAGCTCGCACGCACGCCGCTTTGGGCGAGCAACGGATCGAGCCACGGCGCATAGGCGCACTCCGGAAGCCAGAAGCCCCCGCCCCAGGAGGTCGTCGAGCGCCGCCGGTGCGAGGCGACGCCGACCTCGATCTGGAGCCTCGCGCCGGCGTCCGTTGCGCACAGCGCGAGCACGGCGTGGGTCGCGGAGGACGTCCACGCGGCGTGGCGGGCGAGCGCGCCCGCCAGGTCGCGGTCGAGTGCGTGAAATCGCTCGAGTGCCCGCTCGTAGTCAAGCGCGGCGCGCTCGAGCTCAGCGGCCAGGTCGAGCGCCCCGGAGCGGGTGAGGCCTTCGATGTCGACGCGATGGGTGCTGCGGCGCACGCCGCTGATGAACTGCTCGAAGCGCTCGCCGACCCCCGGAGCCTCGAGCTGGTCGAGCAGGACCGGAGTACACGAGAGTGTCAGCAGGTCGGGCTTGGCGTCGAGCAGCTCGAGCAGCGGCAGGTAGCAGGTGGCCATCGCCTCCCACAGCCACTCCTCGCCGAACGGCCAGGTGCCGAACCCCTCCACGTAGGGCATGTGGGTGTGCAGGACGATCGACAGCTCCCCGGCTGCGCGCTCGCTCACGCGGAGCTCAGCACGGCCACAAAGTCAAGCGCACCCTCAAGCGAGCCCTGCGCGGCGCTGCGCAGACGGAAGTCGCGAACGTTGATCGCGGGCGTGAAGCGATCGTAGAAGGGCTGCGTCAGGCCCAGCCGCTGGTGCACGGAATCCCAGCCGGCGCGTAGCGCCAGCTCATGCAAACGCAGCTTGCGGGCGTGGAACACGCCATAGATCTCAACGCGATCGAAATGGGCCCGACACAACGACTCGAATTCCGCGTGGGTGTACTCCTTCACGTGCCAAGGGTTGTGGGACTTCTCCGCGCCGGGCGGGGCAAGCGTGCGCACGTTTGGTGTGGAGAGGAATGTGCGCGGGGCGAGCCGCGCGAACCTCGCCAGCACCTCGCCCGGGTTGTGGACGTGTTCGATCGTCTGGAGGAACGCAACGGCGTCGCACGGGCGATCGAAACGCTCGATCAGATCCCGCTCGAACCGCAGGTTTGAGGAGCGGTAGCGAAGACGGGCGTGCTCGTGCGCCTCCGGGTTCGCGTCAACCCCAACGACCTCGCGCGCCGAGCGGGCCAGGACATCCGAGCCGTATCCCTCCCCACACGCCATGTCCACGACGCTGAGCCCGCCGACCTGCCGCGCGATCCACTCATACACGATGAGGTGGCGGCGAAACCAGTAGTTCTCCTGCGGTATGTCAGGGAGCGTGCGCTCGCCCGTGAGCGGGAGCGCGGGCACGCCCGGCGGCTGGCCCTGTTGAAGATGGACGAGGGCGTTCACGCAGTGGGCGAGTCTATAAAGTCCGCGCCCGATGCTTTCGGACGCTGAGATCCGCGATGTCAACATCCGCTACCACGACGTCGCGGCTGAGAGCTACGACTCCAAGTGGGGCATCGACTTCGCCTCGCGTGGGCGCGCACAGACCCTGCTGAAGCTCGAGAAGGCGCTTGGGCGGACCGCGCCCCGGTTCCAGGACGCACTGGAGATCGGCGCTGGGACCGGCTATTTCTCGCTCAACCTGCTCCGCGCAGGCGTGATCGCAAACGCCACCTGCATGGACATCTCGCCCGGCATGCTGGCGGCGCTGGAGGCCAATGCGCGCCGGCTCGGTGTCAGCGCACGGGCGACTTTGGGCGATGCCGAACGGTTGCCGTTCGCCGACGCGAGCTTCGACCTTGTGTTCGGCCATGCCGTCCTGCACCACATCCCCGACCTCGGACGCGCCTTCAGCGAGTTCCACCGTGTGCTGGCACCTGGCGGAACACTTGCGTTCGCAGGCGAGCCCTCCCGGCACGGTGACCGCCTCGCGCGGGTCCCCAAGCGCGGCGCGCATGCGATTGCGCCGTTGTGGCGCCGCGCGATCGGGGCGCGCCAGATCTCGCGGGCCGCCGAGCCAGTCGACCACCGCCTCGAGGCAATTGTCGACGTGCATGCCTTCGCACCGGGGGATCTCGCCGAGCACGCGCGTGCAGGAGGCTTCGAGCGGGTGCGGGTGCGGGGCGAGGAGCTGCTCGCGAACTGGTTTGGCTGGGCCAACCGTGCCCTGGAGGCGACTGCCGAGCCGGCAGAGATTCCTTGGGCATGGCGGCAGTACGCCTACCGTGGCTACATCGGTTTGCAGAAGGTGGATCAGGCGTTGCTGGAGCCGCGCCTTCCGCCTGCGATCTTCTACAACCTGATGCTGTCCGCGCGCAGGGCGTTCTAGACTCGGCGTTGTGGCCGAGGTCGACTTTCCGCTGTTTCCACTCGGATTGGTGGCGCTTCCGTCCGAGCAAATTCCGCTGCACATCTTCGAGGCGCCCTACCGAACGATGATCAGCCGGTGCCTCGAGTCCGGCGGGGAGTTCGGGATCCTCTCCAGCAGCGGCGAAACGCTCGCCGCTGTTGGATGCGCCTGCATCGTCGAGCATGTGCTCGAGCGGATGGAGGACGGGCGGATGAATATCGTTGCGCGCGGCACCCGCCCGTTCGCGCTGCTCTCGCGCCAGGACGAGCTGCCCTTCCCGGCCGGCACCGTGGAGTTCCTCGAGGATGAGCTCGAAGCGGAGGACGCCGAGGCCGGCGAGCAGGCGCGTGAGGCCTACGCCCGGCTCGTCGAGGAGGCCACGGATTCCGAGCCCGACCCGCTCGAGCTGGCGGCGATGGACGCCTACGCGATGGCGGCGACCGTGGAGTTCGGAGCGCCGGCCAAGCAGCAGTTACTGGAACTGCGCTCGGAGCGGCTACGACTCAGGCTCGTCACGCAGCTCGTCCGCGCGGCATTGAAGCGCCTGGAGTTCATCGACCGCGCCCAAACGCGCGCGCGCTCCAACGGCAAGGTGCGCTTCGGCTAACGGGCCAGACCGCAGACCCCCCGCGCGACCTGCCGCGTGAGCTCAGCCAGCTGGTAGAGCGCCTTGATCTGATGAGGTGAGTCATCGGAGAAGGAGAGCCTGCCCGAGGAGGATTGCACGGAGTAGGTGAACACGGGCCGCGGGCCCGAGGGCAGCCTCAATCCATTCGTCGTCGCATCAGTAATTGCGCGCTGGATTTCGCGCGCCGTGACAAGCAGATCCCCCGGAAGCGGCCGTCGCACGCCATTGCAGGTGACCGTGCCGTCGTCGCGAGGGACCATCGCGAACGTCGCTCCTGCAACCGAGCCGCTGCGCGTCACGGAGAACAGGTCTGCGGCAACATCGCCGCAGCCGGCGAGCGTCGCCACCGAGAGCGCTGCCGTCGCGAGCGCTGCGATCGCGAATGCGCGCCTCACGCCGACACCGCCACGCCCCCCCGGCGGGGATCGCCCGCGCCCGCGAGCTGCGAGCCACGTCGCTGCACGGCTTGCACGCCGCCGAAGAACAGGTTCGGGGCATGGAAGCGGGCAACCTCGAGCCCGGGGCGCTCGAGCGCGCGAGTGTCAATCCCGGGCTCGGCGTACAGCACGCCATCCTCGATGTGGACGCGCGGCGCGGAGATCGCCTCAAGCGCGCTGAGAGCGCCGTCCACGGCGCCCACGATCGTCTGCAGCAGCGCGGAGCGGATGCGGTTCGAGCCGGCGCTGCCGAGAACCAGCTCGACGCGCGAATCGGCGTCCAGCACCAGCGTCGGCGCCATCATGCTCGGCATCCGCTGCCCGGGCTCCTGCAGGTGAAAGCCCAGCGGATTCAGATCCTGCTCGCCCATGATGTTGTTGACGTGGATCCCCGTGCCCGGCACCACGATCCCCGACCCCTCCCCGTTCGTGCAGGTCACGCTGCACGCGCGCCCGCTGCCGTCGAGCACCGAGATGTGGGTGGTGGAGCCTAGCCTGGAGGCCAGGAAGTTGTCTAGAAAATTGGGCTGACGGAGACCTTCCAGGAACTGCGGAGTGCGCTCCGATTGCGCAGCCTCCATTGCCGCGACCACAGCGGCGAGCGACGGCGGCCCCGGCGCGCGAGCGAGCAGCGAGAGCGAATAGGCGAGCAGCGTGCCGCCGGCCGACGGCGGCGGGTTGGTCAGGATCGTGCGGTCGCGGTAGGCCACCTCGGTCGGCTCGCGCAAGAAGGCCTCGTAGCCGGCGAGGTCCGCTGCGCCCAGCGTCCCGCCGCGCTCGGCGATTGCCTCGCACACGCGTCTTGCCGGCTCGCCGCGATAGAACGGCCGCGAGCCCTCCTCGGCGAGCAGCTCGAGCGCGTCGCCAAGCGCCGGGTCTCGCAGCAGCTCGCCCTCACGCAGGATTTCACCCCGCGGCGCCCACAGCGCGGCGCATTCCGGGGTGCTCGTGAGGATGCCCTCGAGGATCTCCGCCACATAGGCCTGCTCGTGATTGAGCTCGACGCCGCTGCGCGCGAGCTCGGCCGCCGGCGCCGCCAGTGCGGCGAGCTGCACCGTCCCCCAGCGCGCGAGCGCCGCGCACACGCCGGCCGGGACTCCGTAAACCCCGCACGACGCCGCGCCCGCGTGAAACAGCTGCGATGCGTCACCAAAATCGACCTCGAACGGCAGCAGCGGCTCACGCGGCGGCGCGCCGCCCGCCTGCCGTCCGGGCGACTCGACAAAGAAGTCGAGCAGCGCCGGCGGCTCGTCGAAACCCGCCACCAACATGTAGCCCCCCGCGCCGAGCCCGGTCAGCAGCGGCTCGCAGGCGAACGAGGTCAGCATTGCAGCGATCGCCGCATCCACGGCGTTGCCGCCAGTGCGCAGCACAGCGGCGCCGGCCTCCGCAGTGTGGGGGTGGCCAGCAGCAACAACGCCCTGAGCGGATCCAGGCACGTGTGGGAGTGTTGCAGCGGGCCGCAGTTTCGCGTGGTCAGCGCTGCGGCCGGCGACTGGCGCGAGGCGACGTCTGGGCGCGGGTCAGGCTGAGCATGTGCTCAGCCGCGGCGCGCGCTGAGAATCACGTAGTCGCTCGTGACACGAAACGCGCCGCCTGTGTCCTCGTTGGCCTGCTCGAGCAGATCGAGCGCGCCCCGCCGGACTGCTTCCGTCTCGCCCTGAGCATCGAGCTCGGCGCGGGCCGCGACCATCATCGGGTGCCCGTCGAACTGCGCGTCGAGAAAGACCGACGCGCTCGGCGCAGAAAAGGCCAGGGCCGCTTCGGTTGCGTCAACTCGCGTGAATCCATGCGGCGCAAGCAGCGAGGACACGGCCGCGCGGTCGTGCCAGGCGAATCGCCGCCCGCCGGCCGCCTCGCCCCGCGCCGTGGAGACCGCCCTTCCAACCAGACCCATCTGATCAAAGATCGCTCCCTGCGGGAGCCATGCGCTGAGGACGATCCGCGACCCCGGCGCCGCCCCCCTCGCCAGCTCGGCTGCCGCCGCCTCGGCGTCAGGCGCGAAGATCACACCGAAGACCGACAGCAGGACGTCTGCGCTTGCGTCTGGCAGCGGAATCGAGGCCGCGTCCCCGCTGACGAAGCTCGCGCTGTCGCCGCCGGCTCGCTCGCGCGTCGCTCGAGCAGCCGCGGCGCGGGATCGACCCCCGTCACATGTGCGCCACGCACAGCGGCCAGCAGCGCGGCGTTCCCGGTGCCGCAACCGACATCGACGACGCGCTCGCCCGCCGTCGGAGCGGCGACCTCGACAAGGAGCTCCGCCGCCGGCGCGAGCCGGGCGGCAGTGCTCTCGTAGTGGCCGATGCCCCAGTCCACGCAGCTACTGCGAGCCGCTGCGCGGAATGAACTCAGGCACGTCGAGCTCAGCCACAGACAGACCGGTGCTGCGGGCCGCCCGCGCCGGCGCAGGCGAGTTGCGCTGGATGCGCGGCTCGCCGAGTCCCGTCGGCTCCTAGACCCGCCGGCGTGGACTGCGGCCTGGCTCGCCATAGCCCGTCGCGACGACCGTGACCCACACCTGATCCTCGAGCTTGTCGTCGACCATCGCCCCGAAAATGATGTTCGCATCGGGGTGCGCAGCCTCGCTGACCGCCTTGGCAGCCTCGTTGACCTCCCACAGCGACAGGTCTCGCCCGCCGGTGATCGAGAGCAAAATCGACCGTGCCCCGTCCATCGAGGTTTCGAGCAGCGGCGAGGAGACCGCGGCCATCGCCGCCTCCGTTGCACGATTCTCACCGTGGCCCATACCGATGCCGAGCAGTGCGTTCCCAGCTTCCGACATCACCGTGCGCACATCGGCGAAGTCGAGGTTGATCAGACCAGGCAGCGTCACCAGGTCAGAGACACCCTGCACGCCCTGGCGCAGAACATCGTCAGCGACGCGGAACGCATCGACCATCGAGGTGTGCTTGTCGAGCACCGACAGCAGCCGGTTGTTTGGCACGACGATCAGCGTGTCGACCTCTTCGGCGAGCGCCTTCACTCCGCTGTCGGCCTGCTCGGCGCGGCGGGTACCCTCAAAGCCGAACGGCTTCGTGATGATCCCGACGGTGAGCGCTCCGATCTCGCGAGCGATCCGCGCGACGACCGGTGCCGCCCCGGTGCCGGTGCCGCCGCCTGCGCCGGCCGTGATGAAGATCATGTCCGATCCCTTGAGCAGCGACTTGACCTTGTCGTATTCCTCCATCGCTGCCTGACGGCCGAGATCCGCGTTGGCGCCAGAGCCAAGGCCCCGCGTGATCTGCGCTCCGATGTGGATCGTGATGTCCGCCGTGGACTGCTGGAGGGACTGCAGGTCAGTGTTGATCGCAATGAACTCGACGCCCTCGACCTCAGCCTCGACCATGCGATTGACGGCGTTGACCCCGGCGCCGCCGACGCCGACCACGCGCAGCACGGGCTGCCCGACGGTACGCGCCGCGGCCGCAGCGCGGGCGTCGAGCTCGGCGCGCGCGTAAACGTCGCGCTGCGCAGGCTTTGCGGGCGTCGCCGTGGGGCGATCCAGGATGTTCTCCGGGATCTCCGAGGAGAAGGCGTGGCGCAAGCGCTCCTGCGGCGTCGGGATCCGCGCAGCCTCGGTCGCCGGCTGGCTCGCAGCAAGCGCGGGATGGGGCAGGCCGGTGTCGCGGGGGTGCGGCGGCGGCTCGGGCGGCGGGGGCGCGGGCTTGCCCGCAGCTGCCTCGACCTCTTCCGTCTTGCGGAACAGCGCCGCCAGCGGACCTTCGCGCATGCTTGCCCGCTTACCCGTGCCTGCCATGAAGCACCTCCCTCGCCAAATCTCTATAGGACTGGGCCGCCAGACCATTGGGCTCGTACTTGAGCACCGACATCCCCTGCACCGGAGCCTCGGCAAAGCGGATCGTCTTGCGGATGCGCGAAGCGAATACGCGGTCGCCGAAGTTTTCCTCCAGGATCTCGATCGCCTCCTTCGCGTGGATCGTACGGGAGTCGACCAGCGTCGGCAAGATTCCTTCGATGTCGACGTCGGGATTGAGGTTCTCGCGGATCATCGCCAAGGTGTTCTGCAGCTGGATCAAGCCGCGCATCGACAGATACTCGCACTGCACGGGGACGATAACTTTGTCGGCCGCCGTCAGCGCATTGATCGTGAGCAGTCCAAGGCTCGGCGGAGTGTCGATGCAGATGAAGTCGTAGTCCTCGCGGATCGGCGCGAAAGCCTTCTGGAGCGAGCGCTCACGGCCGATCTGGGTCGACATCGCGATCTCCGCTCCGGCGAGGTCGATCGAAGCGCATGCGATATCGATCTCACGCTTGCGGATCACCTCGCGGATCGAGGTGTGGTGCACCAGAACGTCGTACATCGACAGCTCCAGCGAGTCGGGGTCGATGCCCTGGGACATCGTCAGGTTGCCCTGCGGGTCCATGTCGCAGCAGAGAACCCGGTGGCCCTCCTCGGCGAACGCCGCCGCGAGATTGAGAGTCGTCGTCGTCTTGGCCACCCCGCCCTTTTGATTGGCGAACGCGATGACCTTGGCCTGTCCGTTCACGGGAGGCTCCAAGTGGTTGAGGGGGTGTGACCCGTACGGCGCGTTATTCGCACGCTAGGCGACGATTCCTTCACGTCGCGTAGCATCCCGCGCGGATGTTGCGCAGGCGATTGCTGTTTGTCACCGGCAAGGGCGGCGTGGGCAAGTCCACGGTGGCTGCGGCGCTCGGCCTGCTTGCATCGCGTCGTGGCCTGCGGACGATCGTCGCCGAGGTGTCCGGTCGCGGCGACGTACCGCGGCTGCTTGGGGGAGCTCCAGCCGCTGAAGGCGCTGAGCAGCAGCTCGCGCCCGGGCTCCACTGCATCGCGATCGATCCGCAGCGCGCGCTGGAGGAGTACCTCGCCGATCAGCTGCCGCTGCGCTCGCTCGCCGAGCTGCTCGCCGGCAGCCGCACGTTCGGCTACCTCGCAGCCGCCACGCCCGGGATGCGAGAGCTATTGACGATCGGCAAGGTGTGGGAGCTTGCGCAGCCCGCGCGGCGCGCCGCGGGCGCCGTCCCGTACGACCTCGTGATCGTCGACGCGCCGGCGACCGGGCATGGCGTCGCCTTTTTGGCCGCGCCAAGCACGTTTGCCGCCGTGGCGCAGGTGGGTCCCGTGGCGCGGCAGGGTCTGCGGATCCACGACACGCTCACCGATGCCTCCCAGACCGGGGTGCTCGCCGTCTGCACGCCTGAGGAACCGGCGGTCACCGAGGCACTCGAGGTTGGCGCGGCGCTTCGCAGCCAACTCGGCATCGAGCCGGCCGGAACGATCGTGAACGCCGTGCGGCCGTGGCGCCTGCGCCCCGGCGACCGCGGGGCGCTGCACGCCGCGCTCGCCGCATCACCGCCCACCGGGGCGGCCGCCGCAATCGAACTCGCGCTCGCCGAAGACACGCGCGTGCGCTCGCAACGCGCGCAGCTTCGTCGTCTTCCGGAGCGTTTCGCGCAGCTCCCATTCCTGTTTTCCGCTCAGCTCGGCCCCGCGCAGCTCGAGGCGCTGCTGCCGGCGCTCGGGGCGGCACGACTGTGAGCCCAGCCCCAGCCGCCGCTCGGATCCACATCTGCGTCGGCGCTGGCGGCGTCGGCAAGACGACAACCGCTGCGGCGCTGGCGCTATCGCTAGCCGCCCGGGGCGAGCGTGTCGCGGTCGTCACAATCGATCCCGCGAAGCGGCTCGCGGGCGCTCTGGGGCTGCGCGAGCTGGGCGGAGAGCCGCATCTGATCGACCCCCGCCGCTTCGCAACGCAGGGGATCGAGCTGCGGGGCGAGCTGTGGGCAATGATGCTCGACCCGAAGCGCACGTTCGACGAGCTGATCGGCCGGCTGGCCCCCGACGAGCGGTCGCGCGACGACGTGCTCGCCAACCGCGTGTATCGCGAGCTCTCGAGCGCGGTCGCCGGATCACAGGAGTTCACGGCGATTGCAAAGCTGTACGAGCTGGACCGGGAGGGCGGCTTCGATGCAATCGTGCTCGACACCCCGCCCTCGCGCAACGCGCTCGACTTCCTCGCGGCGCCGCTTCGCTTGACGCAATTCTTCGAAGGGCGCGCGTTGCGTGCGCTGCTTGCCCCCGGCCGCATCATGGGTCGGGGCACCGGGATCGTTTTCTCGATCCTGAAGCGACTCACAGGCGTCGATTTGCTCACCGACCTGTCGGCCTTCTTTCTCGCGCTGTCGGGCATGATTGATGGCTTCAACGAGCGGGCGGCCGGGGTCGATGCGCTGCTGCGGCGCAAAGACACTGCGTTCGTGCTGATCACCTCGCCTGAGCACGAGCCGATGCGCGAGGCGCTCGAGTTCGCGCTCGCCCTGCGCTCGTCGGGCCTGCAAATCTCTCGCGCGATCGTCAACCGCGTGCACAGCTCGGGGGAGGCCAGCACACGGGAGCTCGCCGGAGTGCTGGAACCGCGACTGGTTGCAAGCATTGCCTCCTACCTCGAGGACCACGCTGTGCTCGCCGAGCGCGACCGGCTGGCGATCGAGCGCCTGCGGCGCGAGGCACCAGGGGTGGCGCTCACGCTGGTGCCGGAGATGGCCGGGGACGTACACGACCTTGCGGGCCTGGCACGCGTCGCGCGCCACCTGGAGCTCCAGGAGCCCTAGAGCCGCTGGGAGTGCGGCAATGCGGGTACCTCGCCGTGGCCGTGTGCCGGCTCCTCGTCGTCGAAGAAGTCGTACGCGCCGGTGGGGGCGTCATCGCCCGCGGGGGGGTTTGCATCCGCGGGGGCGTCCTCGTGCTCGGGCCCTCGAGCCCGCGAGTCCAGCAGGAGCTCGTCTGCGAGGCTGACGAGATCGCGCGGCAGATGTCCGCAGAGCAGGTCGCGCAGCAGGGCGCGCAGGTGGCCTTCGAGCTCCAGGGCCAGATCGACTCCGTCAGCGGAGCCAAGGCCCTCGGCACCGCTCACAACCGCAGCCTCAAGCGAAATCGCCCGGGCGACGCGCTCGGCCAGCGCGGCCTGTTGATCCTGAACGGCGCACAGCACGGCCAAACGACCGGCGAGGCGGCCGCTGCGCGGGCCCTCCGGCTCCAGCAGCGCGCGCAACGCGAGCAGGTGGTCAGTTAGTCCAGCGAGCGCGTCATCGCGATCGAGGCCGAACTCGAACCGCTCGAGCGCCCACCCGAGCTCGCGCTCCGCGGGCAAACGGTGGGCGATCAGGTTGCAAAACGCGCGCAGCTCGTCCTCCTGCTCGGGCGCGATCGCAAGCGCACGCTCACGGCGCGCGCCGGCGCAGCGGCCCGCGCCCAGCGCCACGGCGCGCCAAGTTCCGCTTTCTCCGCGCAGCCAAGCGATCGGCTCGCAGGCGATTCCTGGCGCGAACAGCCGTATCGCGCCCTGCAGCTCGCACGCGCGATCGATCGCCCCGGCGGGCCCTCCGGCTTCGGTGGCGATGGCGATCACAAGCGACGGGTGCTCGCCAACGAGCCAAAGCGGGTCGGGAGGAAGCTGCTCCAAGCACTCGAGGGGCGCCAGTGCCGCACCGCGGCCAAGCTGGATCTCAGGCGACTCCGCCGTGATCCCACGCAGCAGGCACAGCAGGATCGTTTCGGTGCGGCCCTCGACGAGCACGTCCTCGACCTCGCGGTAGGCGGGCTCGAATCGCTCCGGCGTGATCGTGAAGGCTCCCTCCTCGAACACGCGGCAGAGGAAACGCTCGAGCGCTGCCTCGGCGAGTTCACGCTGGCCCTTGGCCGGCGAGCGCGCATACGCCGCGAGGTTGTCGAGCGCCCCAAGGGCATGGACCGCGGCGCCGTGAGCGGGCAATGCGCGAAGCTCTGGAACATGCTCCGCGAGGAAGTCAGCCGTCAGCGGCTGGTAGCAATAGAGCGCCGGGCTGCTCCCGCGCCCGCCCTCCTGGATCACCTCGAAGCCGACCTCTGAGCCCGCATCGACCTGCGCGGACAACGCGAGCGCAGCCTGTTCGGCGTACTCGTGCAGCGAGCTGTGAAGACGGCGGGAGTGCACGGGTTTGCGATTCGCCGCGGCAGCGGCGACCTCCTGCAAGACAACGGCGCTTGCCGTGACGGCTCACTGGGACGGCGGGCCAGAATGCCGCCACGCCGCCAGCGGTCTCCGGCTGCGCGCCACCGGGGCGGCTCAGGCAGCTACAGGTGTGCGCGAGGCAACCAGCCAGCGCTCGCCGTAGTCGCGCAGGCTGTCGACAATCGGCAGCAGCGCCAGCCCACGTTCGGTAAGTGCGTATTCAACGCGGGGTGGAACCTCCGGGTAGGTCTGGCGCTCGACGATGCCCTCCTCCTCGAGCGCGCGCAAACGCAGGGACAGAGTGCGCGGACTGATTCCGACCAGGGAGCGCTCGAGCTCGCAGAACCGGCTGCGACCCGCAGCCAGGTCCCGGACGAGCAAGAGAGTCCATTTTCCGCAAACTATTTCCGCGGTGCGGCAGACCGGGCAAGTCTCATCGAAGGCCATCGTGCACAAAACTTTACCAAATGAAGCAAGGCGGTTCAGCCACGTACGGCCGCGACGTCCTCCATCGTCGTGCCGCGTCGTCCGTCGGCCGCGAGCAGCAGCTTGAAGTCGTGCGGGCTGGAAGCGGCGCGGAGCGCGTCCTCGACGGTCACGAGACCTGACTTTACGTGCGTGAACAGCGCCTGGTCGAAGGTCTGCATCCCGTAGTAGGCGCCGTCGGCGATGACCTCGCCGAGGCGGCCGGTCTGGGTGTGGTCGACGATCAAGTCCCGCACACGGCCCGTCATCCGCAGCACCTCGCAGGCGGCGACCCGGCCGCCGTCTGCCCCGGGGACGAGGCGTTGTGAGACAACTCCCTTGAGCGTGCCGGCGATCATCGAGCGCACCTGCTGGTGCTGGTGCGGCGGAAAGAAGTCGAGCATCCGGTTGATCGACTCCGCAGCGTCAACGGTATGCACAGTCGAAAGCACGAGATGGCCGGTCTCAGCGGCCGAGAGCGCCGTCTCGACCGTCTCCTCGTCACGCATCTCGCCGACCAGAATCACGTCCGGATCCTGGCGCAGCACGCGGCGCAGCGCGCGCTTGAAGGACTGGGTGTCAGTGCCGACCTCGCGCTGGTTGATGATCGAGCGCTTGTCGCGGTGCAGGAACTCGATCGGATCCTCGATCGTCACGATGTGCCGCGCGTAGCGCTCGTTGATCTGATTGATCATCGCCGCCAGCGTGGTTGACTTGCCGGAGCCGGTGGTGCCAGTGAGCAAAATGATTCCGCGCTCCTCCTCTGCAAGGTCGCCGATCACAGGCGGCAGCGAGAGCTCCTCGATCGTGCGAATCTGATGCGGAATCGCGCGGCACACGATCGAAACATGCCCTCGTTGGCGGAAGGCGTTGACGCGGAAGCGGGCAACACCCTCGATCTCATAGGAGAAGTCGACCTCGTTGTCGCGGGCGAACTCCTCGAGCCGGCCGGGATCGAGCAGGATCGCGTGGAGCGCCGCATTAGTGTCGGCGCCCTCCAACGACGACGCCTGCGGCAGCAGGGGCCCGAGCTCGCCATCGATCCGGCCGAGCGGAGGAGAACCCGCCTTCAGATGCAGATCCGAGCCATCCAGCGCAACAAGCGCGCGCAGTGCGTTGTCGATCTCGAACATCTCGCTTCAATCATCGGCGCGAGAGCGGCGAAACTTGACAGGCCCTAGGGCGCAAGCTCCTCGCGGCACAGCTGCGCGACGCGGCACCAGGCGTCCGCTGCGCCCATCGGCGCGTAGCGCTCGGTCAGGATGTCGGGACGCCCCCTCACCCCGACCTTGCGCCAAGCGGTACGCGCGTCCATGGCGGCAGAGTCCCCCTCGTCGGGCGGCCCCGCCCAATCTCGGGCGAAGGCCGCTGCCAACGAATGGGTCGCGCCTGCTCAGGCTACGTCGCGGAGCTTCTGGGCTTCCGCGAGGCTTTGCAGCTTCTTCAGCGACTGGTTCTCGATCTGGCGGATCCGCTCGCGCGTGACGTTGAACGTGCGGCCGACCTCATCGAGCGTACGGGGATGCTCGCCCCCGAGCCCGTAGCGAAGCTCGAGCACGCGGCGCTCGCGGTAGGAGAGGTTCTCCAGCGCCTCGCGCAGCGCCTCCTTGGTCAGGATCTCCGCTGCACGCTCGTACGGTGACTCCGCGCGCTCATCGGCGATGAACTGACCGAACTCCGATTCCTCTTCGTCGCCGACCGGCTTCTCGAGCGACACCGGCGCCTGAGCCGAGCGCTTGATTGAGTCGACCTCCTCGGGATCAATACCGGTAACGGCGGCGATCTCCTCGGGGGTGGGCTCGCGCCCCAGTTCCGTGACGAGCTTGCGCTCGGCACGGCCGATCTTGTTGAGCTTCTCGACAACGTGAACCGGGATCCGGATCGTGCGCGCCTTGTCGGCCAGCGCGCGAGCGATCGCCTGGCGAATCCACCAGGTCGCATAGGTGGAGAACTTGAATCCCTTGCGGTAATCGAACTTCTCCGCGGCACGCACCAGCCCCAGCGTGCCCTCCTGGATCAGGTCGAGGAACGGCAGTCCCTGGTTGCGGTAGTTCTTGGCGATCGAGACGACGAGACGGAGGTTGGACTCCACCATCTTCTGCTTCGCGTCCAGGTCTCCGCGCTCGATCCGCTTGGCAAGATCGACCTCCTCCTGAGCCGTCAGGAGACGAACCTTGCCGATGTCCTTGAGGAACAGCTGCAGGGAGTCCGTCGTCATGTCCGGCTTCAGGTCGAGACCGACCTTCGCCTTGCGACGTGTGCGCTTGTCAGGTGCGCGCTGCACCTCGCTTCCGGCAGCCGTGGCCGGGTCGATGTCTTCCACCAGCTCGATCTCGGACCGTTCGAGGAAGCCGTTGAGCTCCTCCATGTCGGATTCGTCCAAGTCGAGCTCGTTCACGGCGCCTCTGATCTCGGCGTAGCTGAGCACGCCGACCTGCTGGCCACGGGTGATCAGGCCCTTGACCTCTTCAAGCTCTTGCAGTTCAACAACTGACATGTGTTTCCGTTTCCGTCGTGTCCGGCTGTCAGGCGTCAGACCTCACCGGCGGGGCGCCGGGGATCAAACGTATGTTCCCATATGATAGCGCTTTACTTTATGAA
>JBPCQX010000014.1:0-6862 GCA_050997675.1 Solirubrobacteraceae bacterium | reverse complement strand
AGTGGGGCGGCTACCACACGGACTTCCGCCATCTCGCGCGCGGCTTCGCGGGCAACGATCGCGCGCTCGCGGACGAGATCGGCGAAGCCCTGCTGCAGGCGGGGCTGCTGATCGAGAAGCCGAGCGTCGGCCAGCGTCACGTCTTTCTCAACCCGCGCCGCGCGGCCGACATCCACGGCCTGATCGAGCGCGGCGACCTGCCGTCGGGCCTGCGGCTGCCGGCGGGGGCGTAGCCTTCAAGCGGCATGCAGGATCGCACCGACAACCTCGACCTCGGCCGCCTGCGCCTGACGTCGGGCGAGGGACGCCGCTTTGAGCTGGAGATCGCCCTCGAGGCGCTGCGCTTCGGTGGTGAGACCTACGAGATCGAGCCCTCCGTCGTGCCGGCCGCGCTCGACATCTCGTGCATGACCCGCGGCGGCTACGCGCTGCGCCTGCGCTTCGCGGCGTCGCTGACAGGGCCGTGCATGCGCTGTCTGGAGCCTGCGCAGCCCGCGATCGCCGTCGACTCGCGGGAGGTCGATCAGCCCGGCGGCGGCGAGGATCTCGCCAGCCCATACGTCAACGGCGACACGCTCGATCTCGCGGGCTGGGCGCGCGATGCCTTCGCGCTCGCGGCACCTGACCAGGTGCTCTGCCGGCCCGGGTGCGCCGGCCTGTGCCCGATCTGCGCGGCGAACCTGAATCAGGAAGAGGGCGGCCCAACCGAGCACCAGCACGAACGGGCGCCCGATCCGCGCTGGGCGAAGCTCGGCGAGCTGGAGCTCGACTCGTAGGGACGCGGCGGCGCGTACGCTTAGGCTCATGGCGACGATTCCGCAGCAGTTCCAGCAGCCGCAGCAGCCGCCGCCGCTCGGCGAGGTCGAGCCGCCGCCCGAACTCGCGCCGCCTGGCGAGCACGATTTCGCCGAGCGCGTCGCCACCGGCGTGGTGACCGGACTGCCGGTGCTGTTGTTGCTGGTCGCCGTCTGGCAGGCGTGGGACTCGGCGCTGCACTGGTCGGATTTGATCGCTTTCGCCGCGCTGTACCTGCCCACCTCGCTCGGCATCACGGTGGGCTACCACCGGATGCTCACCCACCGCAGCTTCAAGAGCGGCCGCACCGTGCGGGCGCTGTTTGCGGTCTGCGGCTCGGCGGCGATCGAGGGCCCGCCGATCGAATGGGTCGCGAACCACCGCATGCACCACCGCTACTCCGATGAGCCGGGTGACCCCCATTCGCCTCACGTCGGCCATGGCGGCGGCTGGCGCGGCGCGCTGCGCGGCCTCTACCACGCCCACCTCGGCTGGCTGTTTCACTCAGACTTCGCCAGCGAGCAGCGCTACGCGCCGGACCTACTCGCCGACCCGACGATCCGCTTCGTCGATCGGCTGTTCCTGCTCTGGGTCGCGCTCGGGCTGCTGATCCCGTTCGCGCTCGGGCTCGCCATCACGGGCCGGCTCAGCGGCGGCCTGACGGCGCTCCTGTGGGGCGGCGCGGTGCGGATCTTCCTGCTCCACCACGTCACCTTCTCGATCAACTCGCTGTGTCACTTCTTCGGCCGCAGGCGCTTTGAGACCGGCGACCACTCGCGCAACCTCGCCTGGCTCGCGCCGCTGTCGATGGGCGAGGCGTGGCACAACAACCACCATGCCTTCCCGACCTCCGCTGCACATGGACTGCGCTGGTGGGAAATCGATCCCTCGGCGATGCTGATCAGGGCGATGGCCAGCGTGGGGCTGGCGTGGGACGTCGTTGAGATCGCGCCGGAGCGCCAGGCGTCGAAGCGGGTTTGAGGAGAGCGCGCTTCGCGCTACTCGGCGGCTGCCCGTTCGCGCTCGGCCGCACGCAGTCGCTCCTCTGCCGCTGCGCTGCGCTGCTCCAGCTCGCGCAGCTTCTGGGCACTCGTCTCGCGCGGCCCGTACATCTTCGCGCGGTAGAGGTCGAGCCGCGCCCGGTGATGCTTGGCCTCGGCGCGGAGCTCCTCCATCCGGTTTGCGTCAAGCTCCATGCCTTAGAGCTTAAGCCCACGCCACCTTGCGCGCCACTTGGCGTTGTAGTCCTGGCGCCTGTTGGCCCCCCGCGCGCTCCGAGCAGCGTGCCGCGGGCCCCTGATACCCTCCACGCTCCGATGGCTGTCCCCAAGCAGAAGCAATCACACTCCCGCACGTCCAAGCGCCGCGCGCAGCACAAGATGGCGCCCGCAGCGACGAACGAGTGCCCGCGGTGCCACAGTCCGCGCCGCCCGCACCGCGTGTGCGGCGTCTGCGGGACGTACGCCGGCCGTGAGATCGTCGCGCCCAGCGCGCACGATCACGACCACGAGTGAGCGACGTCGTAGTCGCGGTCGACGCGAACGGCGCGGATCTCGGTCCTGGCGAGGTGGCCCACGGCGCACGCATCGCCGTCGCGCGCGACGCGCAGCTGCGGGTGCTGCTGTTCGGGCCTGCCGCAGAGTGCGAGCACGCCCGCGGTGAGCGCGTGCAACTCGTTGACGCCCCGGTGTCGATCGCCAAACAGGCCGATCCTGCGCGCGCGGTGAGGAGTACCCCGGCCGCCTCGATCGTCTGCGCAGCGAAAGCCGTGGGCGCGGGCAAGGCCGATGCGCTGGTGTGCGGCGGCTCAACTGGTGCGGCGCTTGCCGCCGGGTTGTTCCACGTCAAGCGCGCGCGCGGAATCTACCGGCCAGCGCTCGCCGTTCCGGTGCCGGTCCCCGGCGCGCCAGTGACGCTGCTCGACGTCGGCGCCAACGCCGATGTGCGCGTCGAGCACCTGGTGCAGTTTGCGTTCATGGGTGCAGCCTTCGCGCGGGGCGTGCTGGGGGTCGAAAACCCGCGCGTCGCCCTCCTCTCAAATGGCTCCGAGCCCGACCGAGGAAGCACACGGGTCGTCGAGGCGCACCGCCAACTGAGCGCGGCGCAGGGGCTGGCGTTCGTGGGCAACGTGGAGGGAGATGGACTGACCAGCGGCGTGGCGGACGTGGTCGTGTCCGATGGCTTTACCGGCAATATTGCCCTGAAGCTGATCGAAGGTGTCTCGCAGACGATCCTTGGAGCCGTGCGCGAGGCCGCGCTGTCCAGTCCGCGCTCACGCTTGGGCGGCGCGCTGCTGCGCCCCGCGCTGCGCTCGTTTCGCGCTTCCGTCGAGCCTGAGCGCCAGGGAGGCGCCTATCTGCTCGGGCTGCGCAGGCTTGGCGTCGTCGCCCACGGTCGCTTCGGCCGTGAGGGGATCGCCGAAGCGATCCTGCGCGGCGCTCGCGGCTCCCGTGAGGATGTGGTGGGACGCACAGCGGCAGCGCTCGAGCAGGGCGGGGCGATGCGCGCGCGGCCGGCGGGCGAGCCGTCCGAGCAGCGCGGTACGGTGATCGACCCGTGAGCCGCGAAGAGGTTTTCAGCCTGATCCAGAGCCACCTGAGTGACGAGCTCGACCTCGACCCCTCGCAGATCGACGAGAGCACGCGCTTCAAGGAGGACCTCGACGCCGATTCGCTCGACCTGTACACGCTCGTGCAGGAACTCGAGGACACCTACCGTGTGCAGATGTCCGACGAGCAGGCGGCGAAGATCCTCACCGTCGGGCAGGCCATCGACTTCGTCCTCTCCCATTCAGCTGAACACTGAAACTCCTACTGGAACTGCTCGACGAGCTGCCGGTGGAGCTGCACCGGCAGGTCTTCACGCACGCGTCGTGGACGCAGCGCCGCAGCGACTCCTACGCCCGCCTGGCGTTCCTCGGCGACAGCGTGCTCTCGCTGGCGGTCACCACGCACCTGTATCCGCGGCTCGAAGCAGAGCGCTTCGGGGCCGGCCGACTGACGAAGATTCGCGCCCAGGCCGTCTCCGGTCCATCGTGCCGCGTGGTGGCCGAGTGGCTCGGCGTCTCCTCGCTGCTGCGCGCCGCCGCGCCGGCCGGCATCGGCGAGGGCGCTGCGGCGCTGGTCGAAACCGAGCGGGTGCTGGCTTCGGTGATCGAGGCGGTGATCGGCGCCTGCTATCTGCACGCCGGCTACGAGCGCACCGCTGCGGCGGTGGTCGAGGCGTTCGCGCCCGAGATCGAGCAGGCACTAGAGCATCCCGTGGATTTCAAATCGACACTCCAGGAGCGCCTCGCGCGCCGCGGCGAGACGGTCTCCTACCGCGTCGCCGAGGAGCTCGGTCCGCCGCACGCACGGACCTTCACGGTCGACGCGCTGGTCGCCGAAGTCGCGATCTCCCGCGGGTCGGGTCGCTCCAAGAAGCATGCCGAGCAGGAAGCCGCGCGGTCGGCGCTCGAGATTCCCGAGCCATGAGCTGCGCATGTTCCTGAAGTCGCTCGAGCTCAAGGGCTTCAAGTCCTTCCCTGACCGCACGCTGCTGAGCTTCGACGAGGGTGTCAGCGTCGTTGTCGGGCCCAACGGCTGTGGCAAGTCGAACATCACCGACGCAGTCCTGTGGTGTCTCGGCGAGCAGTCTCCGCTCGCGGTGCGCGGGCAGTCGATGCAGGACGTGATCTTTTCAGGCGGCCACGGTGTGCAGGCTCGCCGCGAAGCCGTCGTTGAGCTTGTGCTCGACAACTCCGACGGTGCGATCGACCTCCCCGCCAGCGAGCTGTCGATCGTGCGCCGGCTCGACCGCTCCGGAGAAGGCGAATACCGGATGAACGGTGCTCGCTGTCGCCTCGTCGATGTGCTCGAAGTCCTCTCGGACACGGGCATGGGGAAGGAGGCGCACTCGGTGATCTCCCAAGGCCGCGTCGAGTCAATCGTGATGTCCAAGCCGCGCGAGCGGCGGATGCTGATCGAGGAGGCGGCCGGGCTGGGCAAGCACCGCAAGCGCCGCCGCCGCGCGCAGCTGAAGCTGGAGCGCACGCAGGAGAACCTCGACCGTGCGCTCGACGTCGAACGTGAGGCGCGCGTGAGGTTGCGCCCACTGAAGCGCCAGGCCGAGGCGGCAGAAGCGCACGAGCGGCTCGAGCGCCAGTCCCTGGAAGCCCGCTGGGAGCTCGCGCGCGACGCTCTGCGCGACGCCGAGGGGACGCTGGTCGAGGCCGAGGGAGCGGTCGCGGCGGTGCGGGCCGCGCGCGCCTTGGTGGAGCGGGCGCTGGCGGAGGTCGCGGCGCGGCGGGAGGCGGCCTCGCAGGCGCTCGCCGCCCGCGGCGAGGTGCGCGAGGAGCTCTCGCGCGGCTTGTTCGCGGTCCGCTCGGCGCGCGAGCGGATCGCGCTGCGGCTGGAGGGCGTGCGCGCGTGCGCCGAGACGCTGCGCGAGCGCTCGCGCCGGCGGGGCGGCGAACTCCTCGACGCACGCACGGCGGCGGCGGCGGACGGCCCCGTCAGCGGCGAGCGGATAGCCGAGCTCGAGGGCGAGCTCGCTCAGCTTGATGAGGATCGCGAGAGGGGGTTTGCAAGTGAGCTGGCGGAGCTCGACGCCGGCCGCGCGAGGGCGCTCGCCGCGGTTGAAGTTCGCGGCGCGGAGCGGGAGGCCACTGCGGCGCAGTGCGCACAGGCCGAGGGCGCTGCGGCCGAGGCGCGAGCTGCGCGGCGCGAGGCTGAGCGCGCGCTCGAGTCCGCGCGGCGGGAGTCCGCGCGCGTCGGCGGCGAACTCGCGGCCGTCAACCAGTTTCTGCGGAGTGCTGCTGGTGCCTCCGCGGCGGGCGCGCTGGAGCACGCGTTGCACGTACGGCCGGGCTACGAGACCGCGCTTGCCGCGGCGCTCGGCGAGCTGCTCGGCGCGGCGGTCGTGGCCGATCGCGCCGCGGCGGAGATGCTGCTCGACCGCTCAGGCGCGGAAGGCGGCCGCGTGCTCGTGGGCCGCGGGGGCGCGGAGGGAGCCGAGATGCTGGGGCCCCCGTGCGCGGGCTCCGAGCCAATGCAGGATGTCGTGTCCGCGGCCGGCGAGCCGGCGGCGGAGCTCGCGGCGCGGCTGCTGCGCGGCGTGTGGATCGTGCCGGCGCTCGAGCTCGTGCCGGCGCATTTTGCGGGCATCGCCGTGACCCGCTCGGGCCGCGTGTGGCACGCGGCGGTCGGTGAGCTGCGCCAACTTCCCTCCGGCGGCCGTCAGCGTGCGCTGGAGCAGCGCAACCGCCGCGAGGCGTTGATCCTCGAGGCTTCGGCGGCCGCGGCGGCCGAGCACAGCGCCGCGGGCGCGCTGGCGACCTGCGAAGAGATCGCGGCTGCCGGCGAGGGCGCGCGCGAGCGTGCTGAGCTCGCTGTCCGGGATGCTGGGCGCGCGCACGACGAGGCTGTCGAGGCCGAACGCCGTGCGCGCTGGCTGATCGATGAGCGCCGCCGCGCGCCGGATCAGGGGGCGAGCGCCGTTCGCGCAGCGCAGCTCGCGGGCGAGCTGGCCGCGGAGCGTCGGGCGGCCGAGCGCGCCGAGCGGGAGCGACTCGCGCGCGAGCAGCGGATCGATCTGCTCGCCGGGCAGATCGCACGCGACGAGGCGCTGCTGCCGCGCGCTGAGGCGCTGGCAGAGGCCTTGCGGCGCGCGGGGGCGGCGGTCGAGCAACGCGTCGAGCAGGCCGAACGTGCGCTCTCGCTCGATGCACAGGCGGGGGCGGGTGTCGCTGAGGAGCTGCGCTCCTGCGCGGCGCAGGAGGCGGAGATCCAGCTTCAGCTCCGCGCGGACGGCGAGGCCGTCACGTCGGCCGAGGTGCAGGCACAGCAAGCCCGCGACGCCTGCGCGGAGGCCGGTGTGGACGTCGCCGAGCTCGCCGGGCGCCTGGGACTTGCGGCGGAGCCCGCGGTGCAGGCGCTCGAGGAGGAGGTGCGCAGCGGCCTGGTCAAGCGCGTGGAGCTGCTCGCGCGCCGGCGCGAGCAGATCGGCCCGGTCAACCCGCTGGCAGCCGACGAACACGGCGAGGGGCTCGAGCGCGTCGAGGAGATCGAGGCGCAACGCTGCGACCTTG
>JBPCQX010000004.1:0-30241 GCA_050997675.1 Solirubrobacteraceae bacterium | reverse complement strand
TCGCCCGCTCCAGCGCCGGCAACGCGCTGCCGGACAAATGCTCTGCGCCGAGCTCCTCCGGCGCTGGGCGAACCCAGGGGATCGAGAGGACGTTCTCTCCCTGCTCATCGAGGAGACCGACGAGGGGGTGAAGCTCTCCGACGACGCGATCCGCGACCAGGTCATGACCCTCCTGTTCGCCGGCCACGACACGACGACCGCGACGGTCTCCTTCCTCTTCCACGAGCTCGCGCGCAATCCGCGGGACGCCGACCCCGAGCGCCTGCCCGAGCTGATCGACGAGACGCTCCGGCTCTACCCGCCCGCCTGGGTCGGGCCGCGCCGGGTCGCGCGCGACGTCGAGGTCTGCGGCCACCTCGTCCCCGCGGGCGTGCACATCAACTACTGCTCCTACGCCTCGCACCGGCTCCCCGACGTCTGGCCCGACCCCGAGGCCTTTTTGCCCGAGCGCTTCGCCCCCGACGCCAAGGCCGCGCTGCCCAAGAGCGCCTACGTCCCCTTCGGCGGCGGCTCGCGCACCTGCATCGGGATGCGCTTCGGCCTGCTCGAGATCCGGGCGATCGCGACGCTGATCCTGGCTCGGTTCCGCCCCCGCCTCGCGTCGGGCTACCAGCTCGAGGTGCGCCAGATGCCGACGATCGGCCCGCGCCGGGGTATGCCGCTGCTGCTCGAGGCGCGCTGAGCCGCCGCGCACCGGCCAACGGGTAGGGTTCGCCGCACGCGTGGGCTCCGAGCCGGACATTCCAGCGGGCGCAGGCGGAAGCGAAGGGCTGTTCGTCGAACTCGACTCGCCGCTGCCGAGCGAGCTGGCAGTCGGCGACGGGACCGCGCTGTTCGTGCACGGCTGGTGCGTCTCCCCGAGAGGCCACATCAGCAGCCTCTCGTTCGAGTGGGGCGGTGTCTCCCAGCCCGTTGCGAACATCGGCCTGCCGAGGCTCGACGTCTTCCGCGCGCTGCACCCACAGCTCGACGTGTTCGCCGCGGGCGACGTCCGGGCGGATCAGAACTCCGCCGACGATCCGCTGATGGAGGGATACCGCTGCGGCTTCTGCGGCATCCTGCGCGTGGCCGCCGGCTCACAGTCCGGCAGGCTTGCCCTGCACGCTGAGATCGACGGCGGCACCAGCGCCACAGCAACGCTCGGCGAGCTGCGCATCGCAGAGCTCAACGCGCCGAACGGCGGGCACGATACCAGCGCGCCAACGCCGTCCATCGCGATCGCGATGGCGACTTTCAACCCGCCGCGCGAGCTGTTCCTGCGTCAGATCGAGTCGATCCGCGCGCAGACACAAGAGGACTGGGTCTGCCTCGTCAGCGACGACTGCTCGAGACCCGAGGTGTTCGTGGAGATCAAACGCGAACTCGAGGGCGACCCGCGTTTCGTGCTCTCGCGCTCGCCGCGCCGGCTTGGCTTCTACGTCAACTTCGAGCGCGCGCTGAGCATGGTCCCGCGGGGGGTCAGCCACATCGCGCTGTCCGACCAGGACGACCGCTGGCATCCGCACAAGCTCGAGACGCTGCTGGCGCAGATCGGCGATGCGGAGTTGATCTACAGCGATGCCCGGATCGTGTCCACGCGCGGGGAGGTGATCAGCGAGACCTACTGGAGCACGCGCCAACCGAACCATTCAGATCTCCTTTCGCTGCTGGTTGCCAACTCCGTGACCGGCGCAGCGTCGCTGTTCCGCCGCGAGCTGCTCGACCGTGCGCTACCGTTCCCGCCCGCGCAGTTCGCACACTTTCACGATCACTGGATTGCGCTCGTTGCGCTGGCCGGGGGCAAGATCGCCTTCTGCGAGCAGCCGCTGTACGACTACGTCCAGCACGGCCAGGCGTCGCTCGGGCACGCTGCGGCGAACCGCATGACGCCGCTGCGCGAGCGCGTCGCCCGGGTTCGCAGCGACCCCCGCGAGAAGGTGCGGATGTGGCGCATGCACTACTTCATCGACGTCGCGCGCCTGCTGCAGTTCGCAACAACGATCGAGATGCGGTGCGGCGAGCAGATGACGCCGCACAAGCAGCGTGTGCTGCGCCAATTCATCGCCGTCGACACGTCACTGGTCTCGCTCGCGAGACTGATGGCGCGCGGCGCGCTCGAACTGCTCGGACGCAGGACGGAGACGCTCGGGGCGGAGTGGATGCTCTCCCAGGCGCTCCTGTGGCGGCGCCTGCTCGCGGCCACCGCGCGCGAGCGCCCGAGTCGGTCATTGCGACTCGATGCCGTCCCGCCCGCGACGCTCGTGCAGCAGCCGGGTCGCCGCCAGATCGAGGATGCCGCAACGCGCAACGTGGCCGAGAAGATCGCGCCCCTCGAGCTGGCTGTCAGCGACGATGCCCCGCAGCGCATCAATCTGCTCATCCCGACGATCGATCTCGAGCACTTCTTCGGCGGCTATATCGCCAAGCTAAACCTCGCGCGAAGACTCGCAGACCGGGGCCTACGGGTGCGGATCGTGACCGTCGATCCGGTGTCGGCTCTGAGTCCGGCATGGCGCCAGACACTCGAGGCCTACAGCGGCCTGGTGGGCGTGTTTGATCGCGTCGAAGTCGCCTTCGGGCGTGAATCCGCCGCGATCGAGGTGAGCCGGAGCGACCGCTACATCGCGACAACGTGGTGGACCGCGCACCTTGCGCGAGATGCGATGCGGTCGGCTGGGCGGGGCGCATCGGAGCGCTTCCTCTATCTGATCCAGGAGTTCGAGCCGTTCACTTTCCCGCATGGAACGTTCGCCGCACTCGCCGCCGAGTCCTACACGTTCCCGCATCGGGCGTTGTTTTCCTCCGAGCTTTTGCGCGGCTATTTCCGCGCGCACCGGATCGGCGTCTACGACGCGGGCGAGCGGGCCGGCGAGCGCGACTCGCTTGCGTTCGAGAACGCAATCACGCGGATCGTCCCGCCCACCGCCGAGCAGCTCGGCGCCCGCTCAAGCCGTCGTTTGCTCCTCTACGCCCGCCCGGAGGCGCACGCCGCGCGCAACATGTTCGACCTGGGCTTACTGGCGCTCGCGCGCGGGTTCGTTGCGGCGGCTTCGCCGAGGGCTGGGAGCTGCACGGCGTCGGCAGCGTCGATGCGGCGCGCACGATCTCACTCGGACACGGAGCGGAGCTCGAACTGCGTCCCCGCTCAGGCCAGGCCAGCTACGCCGAGATTCTCCGCGAGCACGACGTTGGCCTCGCACTGATGTATACGCCCCACCCGAGCCTCGTCCCGATCGAGATGGCCTCCGCCGGGATGCGAACCGTTACCAACAGCTTCGAGAACAAGACCCCGGAGGCGATGGCGGCGATCTCGCCAAACGTGATCTGCGCCGCGCCATCGATCGAGTCGGTCGCCGCCGCGCTGCTGCGCGCGCAGGCGGAGACGGAGGATTTCAAGCTCCGCGCCGATGGCGCGCGGGCTACGAGCTGGAGCCGCGACTGGGAGGAGTCCTTTGGCGACGGGCTGTTGGACGAAATCGTCGCGTTCCTCGCGGAGGGGTGACCGCGCGGCGGGCGCGGCCACCCCTTTGGCTGTGTGGTTCAGCTGACGACGATCGTGCCGTCCATACCCTGGTGGATCACGCACTCGTAGCGATAGGTGCCGGGCTTGGTGAACCTGATCGCCGTGCTCGCGGGCGCTGGCGTGTGGGGGCGGCGCGACACGCTGGGTGCCGCGCCGCTTCGCGGGGCACGTGTAGCGCGTGCTGGCCGCCGCCGAGCACCTCGAGCTGGACTGCGGCCACGTGCCCCAGCTCGAGCCGCGCGCTAGGAGACGCACGCGCGGCGCTGCTGCGCTTCCCTGGGCGGCGGCTGAGCGCGCGGTCGCGCGCTCAGCCAGCCACTGATGCTCAGGCGGTCACCGTGATCGTGCCGTCCATGCCCTGGTGGATCACGCACTCGTACCGATAGGTGCCCGGCTTGGTGAACGTGAAGGAAGCACTCGATGGCTGCGGGCCTGTGTTCGAGAGGATCCCCGAGTTCTCGAAGCCGATCTTGTGGTTCGTGCCGTCGTACGGCGGCAGCGGCCTGGGGTCGCTCGAGTAAGCGGACACCGGGTCGAGGCTGACGCTGGGCGGACCACCGGGCTGCGGCGTGACCTGCGTGAACGAGTTCTCCAGGCCCAGCGTGTAGGACTCGGGCCCGAACGTGACAGTGTGGATCTCGTCGCGGGCGTGCATGTCGAACGTGACCGTCTGCCCGACCTTCACGGTCCTGTTATGCGGGAAGAAGCGCAGCCAGGTGGCGCCGTTGCTGTCGTTGCCAACGCGCACGTGGCCGCCCGCGGGCTTGATCTTGCCGAGCAACGCGGCCTGCTTGAACACGCGAGCCTGCTGTGCGAGCGCGGCGGCGTGGACCTGGCCCGGAGTCTGCGCCTTCCTGCCTGGGGCGACGACCTTGATCGTGCCCTCCATGCCGGGGTGCACGATGCAGAAGTAGCGGAACGAGCCCGTCTTGCTGAACTTGAGCTTATAGGCGAAGGGCTTTCCGGGGCCGCCGGGCGGCAGGCCGGAGTTGGCGTAGCCGCTGCCCGTGTAGGTGTGGCCGCCAGCTGGCAGCTGGGCCAGCGGGTTGACCTGCAGGCTGGGCGCCTTCCCGTTGAACCAGAAGGGAACCCCCGCGGGATCGAGCGCGCCCAAGACCGGGCTCGCCGCGTTGGCGATGATCAGCGGCGGCGGCTGCTTGCCCTTGCCGGGGAAGGCGACGGTGTGGAAGCCGTGGATCGCCCAGCTGACCGTGTCGCCGCGATGGATCGTGATCTTCTTGCTGAAGAACGCGTCAGCGTCGAGCTGTTTGTTTGGTGGCCGCGAGACGGGCCCTGCCGTCAGGTTGTAGGTCTTGGCGAACGCACCCGGCGCCGCTGCCAGCAGGGCCACTGCCGCGATCCCGGCCGCTACCGCACGCTTTTCGATCATCGATTCCTCCCGGAAGTGGTGGTGCGGAGATCCGCCCGATTGCCCGGCGCAAACCTACAGACGCCGCGTGGTGAACGCAAGCGGGCGCGTCACGCTTCCGTGTCCGGGTCGAATCCTGCCCGAGAGCCCTTCATCGTCTCGGGTGCAGTGCACGCGTGCGGGAAGCCCGCGTAGACCGCGACCTGGCGCAGCACCGCGCAGATCTCCCCCTCGCTCGCGCCCTGGCGACGGGCGGCGCGCACTGACACTCCGAGCTGCAGCTGCTGTCCGAGCGTCGCGAGCATTGCCACCGTGCAGAGCGCCCGCATCTTCGGGTCGAGTGTGTCGCCGGTGCCTATCGGCGGCGAGATTCGTCTCTCGGGGCGACGGGCCGCGGGTCGTCGAGAGCCACGGCGTAGCGGCCGAAAGGCATAGGCGCAACTGCTCCGCTCTCGGAGACCGGGGTGGCGCCCGTCCGTCGCTGGCTTACTACTTAGTGCCGGGAACGTGCACAAGCACGTAGTAGGCATCGATGCGGGGCCCTGCACGACTGCACACCTCGTCGAGGCGGCCGCCGGGAAATCGGCAGCGCCAACCGGGAGATCGCTTCCCCGCAAAATCGGCTCGCTCCACAATTCTCGCGGTCACACAGTCGGTGCCGATAACGCGCATGTGAGGTATTCGGCCGTGGGCCTTCGCCGAGTAGAACCCTCCACATTGGCGGCTGACCGACGATGCAGGCGCGGACGAAGCGGCTCCTAAGAGGAGAAGTGTTGTGATCTCGGCTTCGGGTACGAGGCGAACACGCTTCTCGCGCCGGGGGCACCGCGAGCGGGCACTAGCGGGCACCGAGGCCGGGGTGGACCCGCTCGCGCAGTACGGCCGACGCCAACGGCTGCGAAAAAGGCCGGACTTGCAGTGTGTTACCAGTGGGCGGTACTGGGTTCGAACCAGTGACTTCCTGCTTGTAAGGCAGGCGCTCTGACCAGCTGAGCTAACCGCCCGCTGCGCGGAAGGCTACCCGCGATGCGAGACTGTCAGGTGTGGACCGAAGGATCCTCTGGCAAGTAGCGCTGGTGCAGAGCGCCGCGGTAGCCGCGCTGTCGCTTGTGCTCGCGGTTTCGCTTGGCCACGCCTTCTTCGTGGACTGGGGCTGGCTCGTGGGACCAGCGGCCTGGGCGCTGTGCGCGCTGCTGGTCTCGCGCGTCCTGCAGCTGGCGCCGGCGCCTGTGCTGGCCGGCGCCGCGCTGGCCGGAGTGCCCAGCGTGCTCGCGGTCATCGTGGGCGTTCATTGGCTGGGCGCCGTCGTTGCCGTTGGCCTGTTCGCGCTGTGGTGCGCGGGGCTCGAGCCGCGAGCGCCAGCGAGCATCTGATGGACCTCGGCCTCGGGGGGCGCGTCGCGCTCGTGATGGGAGGCTCCCGGGGCATCGGGCGCGCAATCGCCGTCGAGCTGATCGCCGAAGGGACAACCGTCGCGATCGCCGCACGTTCGCGTGATGCGCTCGCTGAGACCGCGGGCGAGATCGGCGCGCAAGCTTTCGAGCACGACAACGCCGATATCGAGGCGGTCGATCAGCTACTCAGCGAGGTCCGCTCCGGGCTCGGCGAGATCGAGATCCTCGTGACCAACACAGGTGGGCCGCCGCCAAGCCCCAGCCCGCTCAGCCACGAGCCCGAAGAGTGGCTCGAGGCCTACCGCACGCTCGTGCTGGCACCAATGGCGCTGATCGAGCGCGTGATGCCCAACATGCGCGAGCGCGGCTGGGGACGGATCGTCAACGTCGCATCCTCGACCGCCCGCGAGCCCTCGCCGACCCTGATGCTGTCGAACAGCCACCGCGCGGCCACACTGGCCGCGTTCAAGACAATCGCGCGCGATGTCGCGCCCGACGGGGTGACCGTCAACAGCGTGCTCCCCGGCCGCATCGCCACCGCACGACTGTTCGACCTGTTCGGCTCACAGCAGGTCGCCGAGACAATCGGCGCCGCTGAGATTCCCGCCGAGCGGCTCGGCACGCCCGAGGAGTTCGCCGCCGCCGTCGCCTTTCTCTGCTCAACCCGCGCGAGCTACATCACAGGCGCCGCGCTGCTAGTCGACGGCGGACTCACGCAGGCGATCTGAGCGTTCACTCGAGCAGCCAGGCGCCGTTCGCCCGCAGCCGAGCATCGTCCCCACTCGGAGTCGGCACGTCAACGACCGGCCGGTCCGAGCCGTACAGCAGTTGCGCGCGGCCCACGCGACGCGCCATCGCCTCGACCGCGGCCGGCCCATAGGACGAGCTCTCATACCAGAGGCGCTTGTCGCGCAGGTCGATCCGCGGGCCGCCGCGGCTCTCGAGGCGCTCGCTGAGCAGCGGTGCACCGCCCGCGAGCATCGCAAAGACGACGCGGAGGTCCGGCAGCTCAGGCGCCAGCACCGTGACGAATGCAAGCCAGGCCGCGTGCATCTGGAACACGTAGCGCGTGAGCGCCGGCCACCACCGCGGCTCGTCCAGGGGCGACGCGTCGCGCGCGGGCGCTGCAGCGGGGCCGAGCCCCGGCCCCGGGTGCACGAAGAGCGGCGCTCCGCGACGCTCCAGCTCCTCGAGAACGCCGACCAGCGCCCGCGCGTCGCGCGGCTCAGCGAGCGCTCCGGCTGGCAGCGAGACGCCAACGAAGCCGCAGTCCAGCAGCCTTACGACATCGGCCGGATCGGGCAGCTCAAGCGCAAGCGGACCCCACGCCGAGAACACGCCCGGTAAAGCGCTCACGCCGTCGACGTAAGCCTCGATCAAGTCCAGCGCCTCGCCGCGCGGCAACGCCTCGACACCCAGCGGGCTCGAGATCGCGATCAGGGCACGGTCCAGTCCGTCGCTCTCGACGAGCGCCGCCCGGTGCGTTGCGGCTTCGGACTGCGTGTCGATCAGATATGGCCGCTCGCCAGCCAAATGCAAGACCACATCCCCATCGGCGTGGCGCACGAACGGGAACTCGTCGCGCGTGGCCAGCGCCGCAACAAACGGCTCAGTCCAAAGGTGCTGGTGTACGTCAATGAGCACGCCGGTCGATTGTGCACGATCCGCTGCGAGAATCCTCGCGTGGACCCACTAGAGGCAGCGGCGATCTTGGCCGCCGGCGCAGCCGCCGGGGCGATCAACGCCGTGGTCGGCAGCGGCACCTTGATCACCTTTCCCGTGCTGCTCGCGTTCGGCTACTCGCCGGTCCTCGCGAACGTCTCCAACAACATCGGCCTCGTGCCCGGCGCCCTGTCCGGATTGCACGGATATCGCCGGGAGCTGCGCGGACAGCGCGACCGCCTGATTCGCTTCGGGGCGGCGTCGCTGCTCGGCGGCGCGCTCGGAGCCTCAGCGCTGCTGCTGCTGCCAGCCTCATCGTTCCGCGCGATCGTTTCCGTGTTCATCGCGCTCGCACTGGTGCTGATCCTGCTGCAGCCCCGACTCGACGCATGGCTCGAGCCGCGCCGTGCCGCTGGCCCAAGCGACGGCGGCAAGCCCGCCGTGCTCGCGGTGCTCGCCTCGGGCGTCTACGGCGGCTACTTCGGTGGCGCGCAGGGCATCCTGCTGCTCGCGATCCTCGGGCTCTCCGTGCGCGAGACGCTGCAACGCATCAACGGGTTGAAGATCGCCCTCGCGATGAGCGTCAACCTCGTTGCAAGCGTGATCTTTGTGTTCGCAGCCCAGGTCGCATGGACGCCGGCGCTGCTGATCGCCGCCGGCTCCGTGCTTGGGGGACAGCTGGGAGCGCGGGCCGGGAGACGGCTGGAGCCGCGCTTTCTGCGCGCCGTGATCGTGCTCGTCGGGGTCGCCGCGATCGCCAAGTTGATCTTGGGCTGAGGTCCGCGATCGCACAATGCGCCAGTTGAGGATCGTCGATGCCTTGGCCTTCGACGATGGCTTCTCCTCCGCCGGATTCATCGAGCTACGAGCCTAAGCAGTCGTGCAGGGTAGTAGTACCCCCAGGGGGAATCGAACCCCCGCTACGGGCGTGAAAGGCCCGCGTGCTAACCGCTACACCATGGGGGCAGGGCTGGTGGACAGTCTAGATCGCCGCTATGGAAGACTGCTGCGGCGCGGCTAGCTCATCGGGTAGAGCACCGGACTTTTAATCCGGCGGGCTGGGTTCGAGTCCCAGGCCGCGCATCGGGACCCCCCGAACCGCGACGGCGTTACACAACTCGGCAAACAGTGAACCCTTCGCGTCCGGCTCCCCACCCCGAACCTCAGTGTCGAAAGTGCCGGCGCCCCGTGACGACCATCGCGATGCCGGCCGCATCGGCGGCCTCGATCACCTCGCTGTCGCGTATCGAGCCGCCGGGCTGGATGATCGCCGTGATCCCGGCCTCGATTGCCAGTGACGGACCATCGGCGAACGGGAAGAACGCATCGGAGGCCATCACGCAGCCTGCGATCTGCTCGAGCCGACACTTCTCCAACGCCAGGCGCACGGAGTCAACGCGGCTCATCTGGCCCGCCCCGATACCTGCGCTCGCGCCGCCACGCGCTAGCACGATCGCGTTCGAGCGGACGCTCTTGCACACGGTCCAGGCGAACGACAGATCGTCCCACTGATCATCAGTCGGCGCGCGCGAGGTGACGACCGTCATCGCCGCGCGCTGCTCGAGCACCACGTCGCGATCCTGCAGCAGCATGCCGCCAAAGACCTGGCGGACGTCCTGCTCGAGCACTCCATCGCGCCGTCGCTCCCCGTCCTCCAGCAGGCGGACGTTGGGCTTGGCGGAGAGCAGTCCAACGGCGTCGTCGTCATAGCCCGGCGCGATCAGCACCTCGAGGAACTGCTCGCTGAGAGCCTGCGCGAGCTCCAGATCAACACGCGAGGAAAGCGCGATCACGCCGCCGAAAGCGCTCAGCGGATCGCACTCGAAGGCCCGCCGATACGCCGCCAGGCCGCTCTCGGCGACCGCACAGCCGCATGGATTGTTGTGCTTGACGATCACGCACGCGGCGCCCGCGACGCCAGACCCCGCCGAGCCGAGCTCGCCGAGCAGGCGGCGAGCCGCGTCGAGGTCGAGCAGGTTGTTGAAAGAGAGCTGCTTGCCGCCGAGCTGACGGACCATCGAGAGCAGATGTGCCCGCGCGCCCACCTGCGTGTAGAACGCCGCGCGCTGGTGCGGGTTCTCGCCGTAGGGCAAATCCAGTGCCTTCTCATACGCCGCGACGTGCAGCGCGGGGAAATCATCGCCGTCGCCCTTCTCCGCAAACCACCGCGCAATCGCCGTTTCGTAGCGCGCCGTGTAGGCAAACGCCTCCGCAGCAAGGCTCTCGCGCGTGGAGGGCGACAGCTCACAAGCACCCGAGGCGGAGCCAAGCTCCTCGAGCACCGCGTCGTAGCTCTCGGGGCTCACCACAACGGCGGCGTAGGCGTGATTCTTCGCCGCCGCGCGGATCATCGTCGGGCCGCCGATATCGATCTGCTCGATCACCTCGGCCTCAGTCGAGCTGCGGCGCGCCGCGGTGCGCTCGAACGGATACAGGTTCACGCACACGAGATCGACGAACTCAATCGAATGCTCCTGCGCCTGGCGCATGTGCTCAGGGTTCGAGCGCACCGCCAGCAGCCCGGCATAGAGCCGCGGATGCAGCGTCTTGACGCGCCCGTCCATGATCTCCGGAAACCCGGTGAAGTCATCGATCGCGCGCACCGCGAGGCCCGCCGCCGTCAGCTCACGCGCGGTCCCGCCGGTCGAGACCAGCTCCACCCCAAGCGCCGCCAGCCCCCGCGCGAACTCGACCAGCCCGCGCTTGTCGGAGACCGACAGCAGCGCCCGCTTGATCGCGACCCCCTCGCCCCGCTGCTCTCCCGCCTCGCTCATCGCCGGCGAGCATAGCCGTCGATCAGGACCCGCCGCGGGTTGGCGGGATCGCGACGAAGCGCGCCCCGAGCAGCCAGCCTCACGGCCTCCGCCAGCAACGCGTGCTCGAGCGGCCGTAGCGCCGCGAGCACCTCCTCCGGCGTGCGCGGATCGGACAGCTCAAGCGAGCGCTGGAGCACGATCGGTCCGCTATCGACCCCTGCGTCAACGAGGTGAACGCTGACGCCAAACACCCGCACGCCGTAGTCCAGCGCCTGCTCAATCGCGTGCAGTCCGGGGAAGGCCGGAAGCAGTGACGGATGGACGTTGAGCACCGCGTCGGGGAAGCGCTCGAGAAACCCCACGCTGAGCAGCTGCATGTAGCCGGCGAGCACCACCAGCTGCGCGCCGCGCTCCTCGACCCAAGCGGCGATGCGCAGGTCCCGTGTCGCCCGGGACTCGCCTGCCACGGGCGAAAACAGCTCCACAGGCAGGCCCGCTCGGCGCGCGCGCTCCAGCGCGCCTGCCCCAGGCACGTCGCACGCCACGCCCACGATCTCGATCTCCCCAGCTCGATGCGGCCCGTCGATCAGCGCCTGCAGGTTCGTGCCCACGCCAGAGGCGAGCACCGCGACCGGAAAGCTCACGCCGCGGTGCGTTCGCGGCCCAGCTCGAGCTTCGGAAACCGACCGCCCGTCGAGCGCAGCCGGCCGACCGAGATCAGCTCGTCGACCCGCGCCAGCACAACCCCGGACGAAAGGTGGGCAAACGAGCCGTACGCCGGTAGCTCGTCGTAGGCGTATTGGACGACGACCTTGGAGCGTCCTCCCCGCAGGATCTCAACTGCCTTCGTGCGCCCCACCGACGGCGACGCTTCGCGCACCACGCCATAGATCGCCTCGTCCAGCTCGCCCGCGGTACCGGCCGGCAGCGGTCCCACTCTGGCGCGGCGGGCGGCAAGCGGACTCGCGGCAGGGGGCGCGGGCACGGCTTGCGGGGCGCAGACGTCGCAGCATGGCACCTCGCAACGCGGCGTGCCCTGGTCGCCGAAATGGCGCTGGATCGCCACACGCCGGCAGCTCGTGCGCTCGACGAACTCCCAGATCGCACGGTATTGAGCCCACCGCGAGCGCCGCGCCTCACCCTCGGGGGTGCCCTGGATGAAGTGGACATGGAGGCCCTTGTCGCGCCCTGCAGCCAGGAGGATGCAGCGCGAGGGCTTGCCGTCGCGGCCCGCGCGGCCCGCCTCCTGGTAGTAGGCCTCCAGCGACTCGGGGACCGCGGCATGCAGCACCGTGCGCACGTCGGCCTTGTCGATCCCCATCCCAAAGGCGTTTGTCGCCACAACGATGTCTACCTCGCCGGTCATGAAGCGCCGCTGGGCGTCGGCGCGCTGCTCGCGCTCCAAGCCCGCGTGGTAGGCAACTGCGCCTGCGCCGAGAAAGCCCGCGAGCTCCTCCGTGCGCCGGCGCGTGCCGGCGTAGACGATCGCCGGCCGTGCCGCGGGCGAGGCGAGCACCGCGGCGATCCGCTGGCGGCGATCGGGGTCCCCCGCGGCGGCCACGACGATGTAGGAGAGGTTGGGGCGGTCAAAGCCCGTCGCGACCCGCACCGGCTCGCGCAAACCAAGCCGCGCCACGATGTCGCCGGCCACGCGCGGGGTCGCGGTCGCAGTCAGCGCCACGAGCTGGCTCGCGCCGACTGCCTGCGCGGCTCGCGGCAGCTGGAAGTAGTCCGGGCGAAAGTCGTGGCCCCACTGCGACACGCAGTGCGCCTCATCGACGACGAACATGCCCACGCGAGCGCCGGCCAGCGCCTCGACAAAGCCGGGGGCCGCAAAGCGCTCGGGGGCCACGTAGAGCATCGCCAGCTCGCCGCGCACGGCCCGGCGCAGCGCTTCCCCATTCTCCGCGGGGCTGCGCTGGCCGTTGATCAGCCCCGCAGGCCGGCCGCCCGCGACCCGCTCCAGGCCGGCCACCTGGTCGCTCATCAGTGACACCAGCGGCGAGACGACCAGCGTCAGATCGTCGCGCATTAGCGCCGGCAGCTGGTAACAGAGCGACTTGCCGGCGCCTGTCGGCATCACGACCAGAACATCACGCCCCGCGAGCGCGGCCTCCACAACGGCTTCCTGGCCGGGACGGAAGTCCTCGAAGCCGAAGTGTTCGCGCAGGGCTGAGCGAGCGGAATGCATAGCGCCCGCACCATAGCGCTGCGTTCGGAGGTTTTCGGCTGTGTGCCGCGCCTCACACACTGCACCGCTCACCCGCAGGAGACTCAAGGCAAGGGAGCTGAGGCCACCACAGACCGAAAGGCCGCAATGATCCTCATCGGACTAGCTCTCACCGTGTTTGCGATCGTCACCCGGATGCTTCCGAGCCGCCTCACGAACGCGATCAACCACCGCCCCTTCTCCTCGCCCTACCACGCCGCGCCGGGCGCGCGTGACCCGCGCTGAGGCCCCCGCGGCCCTGGGCCGGACACGGCCTCCCCGCTAGACCATCGGGAGCTCCAGGGCGTACTTGCCCTGGGCTCCCTCGCTGCCGGCAAGCGGGTATTCGCCGGTGAAGCACGCATCGCAGTGCTCTGAGCGAGCGCCGTCGATCGCCTCATAGACGCCTCCCAGCGAGAGGTACGCGAGCGAGTCGCAACCGAGCTGCTCGGCAACCTCCTCAACGCTGCGATCGTGGGCGATCATCTCCTCGCGCGTGGACATGTCGATGCCGTAGTGACACGGATGCTTGATCGGAGGAGCGCAGATCCGCATGTGGATCTCCGCTGCTCCGGCCTCGCGCAGCATCTGCACAATCGCCCGCGTCGTGTTGCCGCGCACGATCGAGTCGTCGACGACCACGAGCCGCTTGCCGGCGACGATCTCCGGCAGCGGGTTGAACTTCATCCTGAGCCCGTGTTTGCGCAGCTCCTGCCCCGGCTGGATGAAGGTCCGCGCGACGTAGCGGTTCTTGACGAAACCATCGTCCTGCGGCAGCCCACTGGCGCGCGCATATCCGCGTGCCGCGGGATTGCCGCTGTCGGGCACAGGAATCACGAGGTCAGCATCCGCGGGCGCCTCGCGCGCGAGCAGCTCACCCATCCGCCCGCGCGCAACCTGAAGCACGTTGCCACCCATGCGCGAGTCAGGGCGCGCGAAATAGATGTATTCGAAGACGCAGAAGGCCTGGCGAGCGCCGTCGATCACCTGGCGAGACTGGAGGCCATGTTCGCCGATCGAGATCACCTCCCCAGGGCGCACGTCGCGAACAAGCTCGGCGCCGATGATGTCAAAAGCACATGATTCGCTCGCCACGCACCAGCGGTCCTCCTCACCGGCGACGCGCCCCAGCACGAGCGGGCGCAGGCCCTGCGGATCGCGGAAGGCGATCACGCGGTCCTTGGCGAGCACGACGGTGGAGAAGGCGCCCGACAGCCGCGGCAGCACATCGCAAACGGCGTCCTCAAGCGAGCTCGCCTCGTGCGTTGCGATCATCGCAGCGATGATCTCCGAGTCGGAGGTCGAGCGGAAGGAGACGCCGCGCGCGGTGAGCTCGCCGTGGAGCGCCACGGCGTTGATCAGGTTGCCGTTGTGGGCGAGCGCGATCTCGCGCCGGTTGGCGTCGCTGCCCGCCGAGCGCTGGACCGGCTGGGAGTTCTCCCACGCATTGGAGCCCGTCGTGGAGTAGCGCACGTGTCCGATCGCGAGCTCGCCGGCGAGCGTGCGCAGGTCGTTCTCGCCGAACACCTGGCTGACCAGGCCGAGCTCGCGCCGCGTGACGATCTGTCCGCCACGGTCGGTTGCGGCAATGCCCGCCGACTCCTGGCCGCGGTGCTGCAGGGCGTAGAGCGCGAAGTAGGCAAGACGAGAGACCTCGTGCTCAGGAGCGTAGATCCCGAACACGCCGCACTCGTCCCGCGGTCCATCGCGCGCATCGAGATCGATGGAAGTGGGGGTCATTGGACCGGCTGGAAGACCGGGCTCACAGGCTAGCAGCGCCAGGCCATCTATCGAAACAGCTCGCCCAGCGCCCCATGGGCTTCACGCAGTGAAGCGAGCGACAGGCTGAGCAGCGGCGTCGAGTCCTGGTGGGAGATCGACAGCTCGCTGCCGCCGACGACACCAAGCGGGATCGCGCCCAGCGCAGCCAGCTCGCGCCCCGAGACAATGAAGCCGCCGGCGCCCTCGCCGAACAGCGACCGCAGCGAGACATCCGGGAGCGACACGCGGGCGCCGATCCCGCCCGCCAGAGCGCACTCGCACAGCGCCACCGCCAGCCCCCCTTCCGCGATGTCGTGGGCGCTGCTGATGCGCCGCGCGCGCACCGCGCCGCGCACCACGCCCTGCGCGGCGATCACGTCGAGCAGCGAGCACTCAGGCAGCGAGGTCGGCAGCTCGGCGCCCCCCAGCCGGGCGAGCTCGGAGCCGTGCAGGTCGGCTCGAAAGGGACCGATCAGCCCGATCTCCTCACCCTCGCGGGCAAATCCGAGGCGCCCCGCGCTCGCGGCGTTGGGGAGCTCGCCGACGATGCCCACGACCGGGGTCGGGTAGATCGGCCCGCCGCCCGCCTCGTTGTAGAGCGAGACGTTGCCGCCGACGACCGGCACCCCAAGCGCGCGGCAGGCGTCGCCGAGCCCGCGTACGGACTCGCACAGCTGCCAGGCGACGTGCGGCTTCTCCGGGTTCCCAAAATTCAGGCAGTTCGTCAGCCCCAGCGGCTGCGCGCCGACGCAGGCCAGGTTCGCGGCGCATTCGAGCACGGCTTCGATCGTGCCGTGGTAGGGATCGCAGGCGACGCGCCGGCCGTTGCAGTCGATCGACGCGGCGATCGCGCCGCCGCCGGGCAGCGCCAGCACCGCCGCGTCGGCCTCGCCGGGGCGGCGCACGGTGCTCGACCCCACGAGGCAGTCGTACTGCTGAAACAGCGGCGCCCGGTCTGCGAGGTTGGCGGCCGCGAGCAGGGCGAGCAGAATCTCCGCCGGCTGCTCGGAGTGCAGCGTGCGCGCCGGGGCGGGGTAGAGCCCGCGCTCGGGGCGCGCCGGCTGGAGGTCATACAGCGGGCAGTCGTCGACGAGCGCCGCGGCTGACATCTCCCCGACCAGCTCCGCGCCGTCGAAGATCCGCACGAGGCCGCCGTCGGTCACACGGCCGATCGCGCTCGCAGGCGTGTCCCAGCGCTCGCACACCGCGATCACGTCCCCCACGCGATCGGCCTCCACGACGCACAGCATCCGCTCCTGCGACTCGGAGACCATGATCTCAAATGGCTCCATCGCACTCTCGCGCAGCGGCACCAGCGAGACATCGATCTCCACGCCGACCCCGCCCTTGCTCGCCATCTCCGCAGCGGAGCTCGTCAGCCCGGCGGCCCCGAGGTCCTGCAGCGCGACGAGCAGCTCCCTGTCGAGCAGCTCGAGCGAGCATTCGAGCAGCTTTTTCTCGGCAAACGGATCGCCGATCTGCACGCTCGGCCGCTTGGCCTCGTCGCCGCCTGAAAGTTCGGCGCTGGCCAGCACCGAGGCGCCGCCGATCCCGTCCCGGCCCGTCGAGGCGCCAAACAGCACGAGCACGTTGCCGGGGCCGCTCGCGGCGGCGCGGATCAGTCGCTCCTGGCTGGCAAGCCCGATGCACATCGCGTTGATCAGGCAGTTCTGCTCGTACGGTCCCTCAAAGTAGACCTCGCCGCCGACGGTCGCGACGCCGATCGAGTTTCCATAGTGCCCGATGCCCGCAACGGCCCGCTCGAGCAGGTAGCGCGAGCGCGCGCTGGCGGGATCGCCAAACCGCAGCGAGTCGAGGATCGCAATCGGCCGCGCGCCGATTGCAAACACATCGCGCAGGATTCCCCCGACTCCGGTCGCGGCCCCCTGGAACGGCTCGATGGCGCTTGGATGGTTGTGGGATTCGACCTTGAAGCAGGCCGCGAGGCCGCCGGCCAGCGCGACCGCGCCGGCGTTCTCGCCCGGCCCGAGCAGCACCCTTTCGCCCTCCGTTGGCAGGCTCGCCAGCAGCTTCTTGGAATGCTTGTAGGAGCAGTGCTCGGACCACAGCAGGGAGAACATCGCCAGCTCGACCTGCGTCGGCGCGCGGCCCAGGCGCTCGAGGATCAACTCGAACTCGTGCGGCGTCAGGCCCAGCTCGACCGCGGCCTGCGCGGTGTCGGCGCTGCTCACGCCGCGGCCGCCGGCGCAAGCGCCACGGAGCGCAGCAGGCGCAGGCCGTCGGTCGATCCGCACAGCTCGTCCACGGCGTGCTCGGGGTGGGGCATCAGACCGAACACGTTGCCCGCCTCGTTGCAGATGCCAGCGATCGCGCGCGCCGAGCCGTTCGGGTTGACAGGCCCGGCGTAGCGCAGGACGATCTGGCCGTGTGCCTCCATGCTGTCCAGTACGGCCTCTGGCGCATAGTAGCGGCCGGTCGTGTGCTTGAGCGGAATCGACAGGCGCTCGCCGGCGATGCAGCCGCGGGTCCATGCGCTCACGGCGCTGCCCTGCACCTCGAGCTCGGCCTGCCGGCAGAGAAAGCGCCGACCGACATTGGCCAGCAGTGCGCCTGGCAGCAGCCCCGCCTCGCACAGGACCTGAAAGCCGTTGCAGATCCCCATCACGGGCCCTCCCTCGGCGGCGAAGCGCGCGATCGAATCCATCATCGGGGCAAAGCGCGCAATCGCACCGACGCGCAGGTAGTCGCCGTAGGAGAATCCGCCGGGCACGATCACGGCGTCAACGCCCCGCAGATCGCGGTCGGCATGCCACAGCACCGCGGACTCGCCGACCAGCTCACAGGCCTTCAGCGCGTCGCGGTCATCACATGTGCCCGGGAAGACGACGACGCCGAACTTCACGAGCCGGCGACGATCTCGTAGTCCTCGATCAGCGGGTTCGCGAGCAGCCGCTCGCACATCTCCCCTAGCCGCGCGGGATCCTGCACGTCGAGTTCGATCAGCCTGCCGACGTGGACGTTGGAGACCCCGTCGAAGCCGAGCGCCGGCAGCGCCCGCTCGACGGCCTGTCCCTGGGGGTCGAGGATGCCGGCCTTGGGCCGGACCAGCACGCGGGCCCTCATGCACCACGCTCCGGGGCGCCGCTGCGCTCGAGCCATGCGGCGAGCGGCTCGCCGCAGATTCGCTCGTAGGCCTCGGCGTAGCGCGCACGCGTGCCGGCCACTATGTCGTCCGGGATCGCAGGTGCCGGGGGTGCCTTGTCCCAACCGGTGCCCGCAGCCCAGTCGCGCACGTACTGTTTGTCGAAGCTCGGCTGGCCGCGACCGGGCTCATAGCCATCCGCGGGCCAAAAACGCGAGGAGTCCGGGGTCATCACCTCGTCGCCGAGCGTCAGCGTGCCATCGGCGTCGAAGCCGAACTCGAACTTCGTATCGGCGAGGATGATCCCCCGCTCGCGCGCGTGCTCGGCCCCCCGCGCGTACAGCTCGAGCGAGACCTCGCGAAGCTGTTCGGCCACGGCGCGGTCGCCGATCGCGTGCACCGCGCCCTCGAAATCGATGTTCTCGTCGTGATCGCCCAGTTCGGCCTTGGTCGCGGGCGTGAAGATCGGCTCCGGTAGCCGGCTCGACTCGTTCAGCCCGGGCGGCAGCTCAATGCCGCAAACCGTCCCGCTGCGCTGGTAGTCCTTCCAGCCCGAGCCCGAGAGGTAGCCGCGCACCACGCACTCGACGGGCAGCATCTGGAGCTTCTTTACCGCCACTGCGCGACCTCGCACCTCGGGGGGCACGGCCTCAAGGATCGAGCCCATGTGGTTTGCCACGAGCGGCTCCGTCAGTCCAAACCAGAACACGCTGATCCCCGTCAGCACAGCACCCTTGCCGGGAATCGGCGTCGGATGGATCGCGTCGTAGGTGGAGATCCGGTCCGAGGCGACCATCAGGATCTGCTCCCCGAGGTCGTACATCTCGCGGACCTTGCCGGAGGCGATCAGGGGTAGATCCAACTCGGCACTCATGGGGCTGATGCTAGCGAGCCAGTCGGAGGTGTCAGTCGTCGCTCAACCGCGCAACGATCTCGTGCGCGTGACGGGTGAACGCGCCGGGATCGAAGATCGCGTCCAGGTCAAGCTGGAGATTCTCCTGCGCCGCGAGCAGCTCGCGCAGCGGCCGTCGCTCGCGCCAGGCGCGCTGCGAGCTCTCCTGCGCAATCCGGTAGGCCTGATCGCGGCTGAGGCCTGTGTCGACAAGCGCGAGCAGCACGCGCTGCGAGTAGAGCGCTCCGTGCGTCAGCTCGAGGTTCTCGCGCATCCGCTTGGCGTCGACCACCATCCCGCGCGCGACGCGGGCCGCGAGGTGCTGCATGTAGTCGAGCAGGATCGTCGAGTCCGGCAGGATCACGCGCTCTGCGCCCGAGTGGGAGATGTCGCGCTCATGCCACAGCGCGACGTTCTCTAGCGCTGCGCTTGCGTTGCCCCGCAGGACGCGGGCGAGGCCCGTGATGCGCTCGGTGGTGATCGGGTTGCGCTTGTGCGGCATTGCGCTCGAGCCCTTTTGGGCGCCGGAACGGAAGGGCTCTGAGACCTCGAGTACCTCGGTGCGCTGGAGGTGGCGGATCTCCGTCGCAAAACGCTCCAATCCCGCGCCTGCAAGCGCGATCGCCTGGAGCAGCTCGGCGTGGCGGTCGCGCGCGACGACCTGGGTGGAGACGGTCTCGGCCTCTAGTCCGAGGCGTCCCAGCACCCGGCGCTCGAAGTCCGGAGAGTTCGCCGCATAGGTGCCGACCGCACCCGAGATCGCGCCCACCGAGACCTGCGCAAACGCGCGCTCCAGGCGGGCTCTGTTGCGCTGCGCCTCGGCTGCAAAGCCCGCGAGCTTGACACCGAACGTTGTTGGCTCGGCGTGGACGCCGTGCGTGCGCCCCACACAGAGCGTGTCCACGTGCTCGCGCGCGCGCTCGGTGAGCACTGCGACCAGCTCGCTCGCGCCGGCGCGCACGATCTCGCCGACGTCGCGCAGCTGGAGCGCAAGCGCCGTGTCGAGCACGTCGGAGGAGGTCAGGCCGTAATGGATGTGGCGACCCGCACCGACGCCCGCCGACTGCGACAGCACGTCGACAAACGCCGCGACGTCGTGGTCCACGGCGCGTTCGCGCTCCTGCACTGCCGCGACCGTGAAGCTCGCCCCGCGGATCGCCTCGAGCTCGTCGGGCGTCGGTGCGTCCATCTCCTCGCAGGCCGCGACCTCGACGCGGCGCCAGGCCTCCATGCGCGCCTCGTCAGTCCACAGGGCGCCGATCTCCGGGCGGGTGTAGCGGTCGATCATGCGGGCTCAAGTATCGCGCAGGAGGGCGCCGCGCTTCAGCCCACAGCCGCCCGCGGCCCGCCCCCTGTCGGCGGCGGCGTGGCCGAATCGAGGATCCGCGCGGCGAGCACACCGGCGTTCTTGGCGTTGTCGAGCCCGACTGCGGCGACCGGCACTCCTGGGGGCATCTGAACCACGGAGAGAATCGCGTCCAGGCCACCCGCGGCCGACAGACGCGAGGACAGCGGGACGCCGATCACCGGCAGCTCCGTGTGCGCCGCGACAACACCGGGCAGCGCGGCGGAGAGGCCCGCTCCAGCGATGATCACCCTGAGCCCACGCACCCGCGCAGTGCGCGAGTACTCGGACACGGTGTCAGGCTCGCGGTGCGCGGACATCACACGCATCTCGTAGGAGATACCGCGCTCCTCGAGTTCCTTGCCGGCAGACTGCATCGTGTCCATGTCGCTGCGCGATCCCATCACGATCCCGACCAGCGGAACGTCTACCGGAATGTCCTCGAGCGCCTGGAGCGAAGGCTTCGGCGCGGGCGACGGCGACGGTGTGCTCACGCGCCCACCGCACGCAACGCGATATCGGTGCGCATCTGCTTGCCGACAAACTCAACCATGCGCGCCGCAGCATACGCCCTGCTCCGGGCGGCAGACGCGTCGGGCCCGAGCGCAGTCACGCCGAGCACCCGGCCCCCGGCGGTCACGATCGCGCCGTTGCCCGACGCAGCCGCTGCCGTACCGGCGTGGGTCAGCTCCACGCCGGGCGGAACCCGCTCGAGGCCGCTGATCTCGTCGCCCATCGATGGGGACTCGGGGTAGCCCGCGCCGGCGAGCACGACGCACACAGCGCAGTCCTCGCTCCATTCGAGCTCCACGCCCCTCAGCCCGCCCCGCGTGCACGCCGCCAGCAACACGGCGAGCAGGTCGGAGCGCAGCCGCGGCAGCACCGCCTGGGTCTCCGGGTCGCCGAAGCGCACGTTGAACTCGAGCACCTTCGGGCCGTCTGAGCACAGCATCAACCCTGCGTAGAGAATCCCGTGGAAGGGCGTGCCGCGGGCCGCGAGCAGGTCGAGAATCGGCTGGTGAACCGAAGCCACGAGCTCCCGCGCACGGGCGGCGTCGATTCCCGGCACCGGCGAATAGGCGCCCATGCCGCCGGTGTTCGGCCCCTGATCGTCGTCGAAGATTCGCTTGTAGTCCTGCGCAGGGGCCATTGCGAGGGCCCGCTCACCGTCGCACAGGGCCAGCAGCGAGAGTTCGCTGCCGACGAGCAGCTCCTCGACGAGCACGGACTCAGTGTCGAATCGGCGCTCGACGAGAAACGCTTCGAGCGCCGCCCGCGCCTGGGCCACGTCGGCTGCGATCACAACGCCCTTGCCCGCCGCCAGGCCGTCGGCTTTGAGCACAACGGGGTAGCGCTCGATCGCCGCGAGGCCGTCCTCGACCTCGCGCACGACTGACCACGCGGCTGTCGGCACGCCGGCCTCCTGCATCGCATCCTTGGCGAACTCCTTGGATCCCTCGAGCCGCGCTGCTGCGGCGGTCGGGCCAAAGGTCGCGATGCCGCGTGCCCGCAGAGCGTCCACGAGGCCCGCGACCAGCGGAGCCTCGGGGCCCACGACGACGAGGTCGACCCCCGCTGCGGCGCCCACGATGCCATCGAGGTCATCGACCGCGAGCGGGAGCAACTGGGCATCGGCGGCGATCCCGACGTTTCCCGGAGCGCAGAGCACCTCGGGGCGCTGGGGCGAGCGGAGCAGCGCGCGCACCAGCGCGTGCTCGCGGCCTCCTGAGCCCACAACGAGGACCCGGCTGCGGCTCACAAGGCCGCGATGAAATCGTCGATCGGGATCGCCGCGAGCGTCTCGTAGCGGCCGGTGCCGCGCGAGCCGAGCTCAAGCGAAACCCGCGCGATCGCCGTGTCGTCAGGAGCCTCAATGATGTTGATGAAGTCGAACTGGCCGAGCGTCGCCCACTGGGCTACGACCTTGGCGCCGAGTTGTTCGATCTCGTTGTTGACCTCCCGAATCCGCTGCGGGTTGTTCTTGATCGTCTGCACTCCGTCCGGCGTCAACGTCGTGAGCATCACGTAAGTGGGCATGGTGGGCCTCCAGGCTTGCTTGAGAGGCACCGTTTCTACCGGATCAGGCTACCCTGCGTGTGCATGCTCCTCTCTGCCCTGGCAACTCTCGCAGCGCTCGCCCCCAGCCTGAAGACCGATGCGCCCTGTTATCTGCCGCGTCAACCGGTGAAACTCGCCGGCGCCGGCTTCACGCCCAAGGCCCGCTACACCGTCACGCTCGACCGCGCACCGGTCGGAACCGGCACCGTGGCCGCCGATGGAAAGCTGGCCGGCACGCTCTCGAGCGGCACGCTCACGGCCCGCCAGCTCCAGCGCCGCCACTTGGTCGCAGTTCACGACGGCCCGACGCCCGGCGGACACGCCGGGTTCGAGGTCAGCGCCCTGAGCGCGGCCTTCGCGCCAACCACAGGAGACCCCCGCACGCTGCGGGTCCACTTCTCGGTGAACGGGATCGGGGCCGGCGTCCCGGGCGCGGCCCCCGCGCGTGTGTGGCTGCATTACCTCGATCCCCGCGGCCACCTGCACACGACGGTGTCCGTCGGTCTGACCAGTGGGCCCTGCGGGACGCTGAAAAGCCGAAAGAGGCTGCGGCTGTTCCCGTTCGCAGCGGTGGCTGCCGGCCGCTGGACGCTCCAGTTCGATCTGAGCCGCACCTACTACGCACGAGCCCAGCCGCGGATCACGCGTCTGGTCGCGGTCAAGTAGCCGCAACGGCGGGCGTCGCAGTCAGCACCAGCTCGCCGGCCGAAGCGTCGACCTTCGCAACGTCCCCTTCGCTGAGCTCGCCCTCGAGCAGCGCAAGGGCAAGGCGGTCGACGAGCTGCTTCTGGATCACGCGCTTCAGCGGCCGCGCCCCGTACACGGGGTCATAGCCGAGATCCCCGAGCAGCTGATCGGCCGCGTCCGTCAGCTCGAGCGAGATCCCGCGCGCGGCGAGCCTGTCGATCACCCGCCTGGCCTGGAGCGCCACGATCTCGCCGATTTCTTCTCGCGTCAGCGGAGCAAACTCGACGATGTCGTCGAGACGGTTGATGAATTCGGGTTTGAAGTGCTCGCGCAGCGTCTCGCGCAAGTCGCCCTGCTCGGCAACGCGAATGTTTGAGGTCATGATCAGGATCGTGTTCTTGAAATCCACGGTGCGTCCCTGCCCGTCGGTCAGCCGGCCGTCGTCGAGCACCTGCAGCAGGGCGTTGAAGACATCGGGGTGGGCTTTCTCGAGCTCGTCCAGCAGCACGACGCTGTAGGGGCGGCGACGGACCGCCTCTGTGAGCTGGCCGCCCTGCTCGAAGCCGACGTAGCCGGGGGGCGCCCCGACGAGCCGCGAAACCGCGTGGCGCTCCATGTACTCGGACATGTCGATGCGGATCATCGCCTCGGGAGAGTCGAACATGAACTCGGCCAGTGCCCTGGCCAGCTCGGTCTTGCCGACGCCGGTTGGGCCGAGGAAGAGCAGCGAGCCGATCGGGCGGTCGGGGTCGGACAGGCCGGCCCGCGAGCGACGGATCGCCGTGGCCACCGCCTCGATCGCCTCATCCTGGCCGACAACGCGCTCGTGCAGGCGCGCCTCCATCGCCACCAGCTTGTTGGTCTCGGACTCCGCGAGACGCGACAGCGGAATGCCTGTCCAACTCGCCACGACCTGGGCCACGTCCTCGGCGTCGACGACCTCCTTGAGGAAGCTTGCCTCGGTGGGATGCGACGTCGCTGCCTGGTGCTCGACGAGCTGCCCTTCGAGCTCCGGGATCTCGCCGTAGCGCAGCTTTGCGGCGCGCTCCAGGTCAGCTTCGCGCTCGGCGCGCTCGGCCTCGTGGCGGGCCTCCTCGAGGCGCTCCTTGATCTCTGAAAGGTCGCGATTGGCTTCCTTCTCGGCCTGCCACTGGGCCGTCATCGCTGCCGATCGCTCGCGCAGCCCTGCCAGCTCGCGTTCGATCGCCTCGCGTCGCTCGACCGACTTTCCGTCGGCCTCCTCGGCAAGCGAGGTGCGTTCGATTTCGAGCTGCATCACGCGGCGGTCAACCTGGTCGATCTCAGTCGGCACGGAGTCGATTTCGATCCGCAGCCGCGAGGCCGCCTCGTCGATCAGGTCGATTGCCTTGTCGGGCAGGAAGCGATCCGCGATGTAGCGGTCTGACATCGTCGCGGCGGCAATCAGCGCCGAGTCCTGGATCGTCACCTTGTGATGGACTTCGTAGCGCTCTTTGAGCCCGCGCAGGATGGCGATCGTGTCGGTCACGGTCGGCTCGCCGACGAGCACGGGTTGGAAGCGGCGCTCGAGCGCGGGGTCCTTCTCGATGTGCTTGCGATACTCGTCGAGCGTCGTCGCGCCGACAGCGCGCAGCTCGCCGCGGGCAAGCATCGGCTTCAGCAGGTTCGCTGCGTCGACCGCGCCCTCCGCGCCTCCGGCGCCGACAATCGTATGCAGCTCATCGATGAACAGAACGATGCTGCCGCGGGCCTCGGAAATCTCCTTCAAGACCGCCTTGAGACGGTCCTCGAACTCTCCCCGGTATTTCGCCCCGGCGAGCAGCGAGCCGATGTCGAGCGCAATCACGCGGCGATCGCGCAGCGTGTCGGGAATGTCGCCCGAGACGATCCGCTGCGCGAGTCCCTCGACGATCGCTGTCTTGCCGACTCCGGGCTCGCCGATCAGCACCGGATTGTTCTTGGTGCGCCGCGCGAGGATCTGCACGACCCGCCGGATCGAGTCATCGCGACCGATCACGGGGTCGAGCTTTCCCTGCTCGGCCTCTGCCGTGAGGTCGCGACCGTAGCGCTCGAGCGCCTGATATCGATCCTCGGAATTGGGGTCCGATGCGGCGTGCGGGCCGCGGACCTCGACGAGCGCCGCGGCAAGGCGCTCGGGTGTTGCGCCGGCCGCTGTGAGCGCGCGTCTCGCGCTGGACTCCTCTTTCGCGAGCGCGAGCAGCAGGTGCTCCGTGGAGATGTATTCGTCGGACAGCGCACGCGCCTCGGCCTCCGCGGCGCGGATCACACGGGCCAGCTCGTCGGAGGCGCCCGCGGTTTCGCCTTCGCCCGCGAGCGTGGGAAGCGCCTCGAGCGCACGGTCGTTCGCCGCACGCACGACCTGCGGATCCGCGCCCAGCTTGCGCAGCACGGCGCCGACGACGCCCTCCGCATCCTTGAGCAGGGATGCCAGAAGGTGCTCGGGCCCGGCCTGCGGGTTGCGCCTGCTCGCGGCGAGGGCCGCTGCTGCCTGCATGGCCTCTTGGGAGCGGATTGTGAAACGATCGCTGTTCATAAGAAACCTAAGTGGGTTTATAGCAGATCTACATCCTGCAAACACAGCCCTGAGCTAGGGCCGGACGCCCCGTCGCAGTGCTGAGCGTTGCCGCAGGGATCACGTTGAGCGCGCGGCGGTGCGGGGTGCGGAAGCACGGCGATCCGGGCGCCGGATGCGTGGCATCTCGCTGCTAGCGCACCCGCCGCACCGGCACCTTCCAGGGCGAGCGCGCGTCCGCGCTGCGCACCATCTCGGTGCTCGCGGTGACGGGCACAACCTCTGCTCTCAACGACCGCCGCACGCTCTCGAGCTCCTGCTTCATCTCCGCGCGCGCATGCATCGCTGCGTCCTCGAGCACCGCAACCCGCCCCCGCGCGCGGTCGAGCTCCTCCTCCAGCGCAAGCACGCGCTCCACCCCCGCGAGGTTGAGCCCGAGATCCATCGTCATCTCCTGAATCCGGCGCAGGCGCTCGACGTCGGCATGGGAGTAGAGACGGGTTCCCTTCGGCGAGCGGTGGGGCTCAATCAACCCGCGGCTCTCGTACATGCGCAGCGTCTGCGGGTGCATCTCCGCAAGCTCAGCAGCCACCGAGATCATGAACACCCCGCGCGAGGCAGAGACATCTACTCGGCTCCCGTCGCGTCGCGTCACGACGATGACGCGCCCGTGCCCGCACCGGCACCGTCCCGCCACAGCTTCGCGCGCGGGTCAGCGCCGTTGAGCGTCTTGGACAGCGCTTCGACCGCGGCGCTCTGATCCTTGTCGAGCTTCTCCGGAAGCTCGATCACGAAGCGGTAGCGCAGGTCGCCGCGACCCTTGCCGCCGAGCAGCGGCGGACCCTCGCCGCGGAGGCGCTGGACCGTGCCGTGGGGTGTCCCGGGACCGACCCGCAGCGTCTTGCGCCCGTCGAGCGTCGGCACCTCGATCTCCCCGCCGCGGAGCGCCTCGACGATGCTCAGTGGCACCTCGACCTCGACGTGGTCTCCCTTGCGGGCAAAGACCGGCGAGGCCTTGACGCGTGTGATCACATAGAGGTCGCCGCTCTGGCCGCCGCGGAGCCCTGGCTCGCCCTTGCCGGGCAGCCGGATGCGGCTGCCGTCGCGCACCCCGGCCGGAATGTTGACGCGGTAGCGCTTCACGGTGCGCTGGGAGCCCGTGCCCTGACACGTCGGACAGGGATGCTCGATCACTGCGCCGCTCCCGCCGCAGCGCCCGCACGGCTGGGAGATCGAGAACATGCCCTGACCCTGGGATTCGATCCCGCGACCTTGACAGCGCGGGCAGACGGACGGGCTGCTGCCCGGCGCAGCGCCCGTGCCTGCGCAAGTCGTGCAGCGCACCGGCGTTGGCACCGAGAGCGGGATCTGCGCCCCCTGCACGGCCTGCTCGAAGCCAATCGTCACCGCGGACTCGAGGTCGCGCCCGCGTTCGGGCGCGCTCGCGCTCCGGCTGCCGGCGCCGCCAGCCCCCCCACCGAACAGATTCGAAAAGATGTCAGAGATGTTGCCCGCGTCGAACGGGCTCCCGGCGCCCCCCGCGCCGCCGCCTGGCATCGAGGAGAACGGGCCGTCGCCGCGGTCGTACTGCTTTCGCTTGGCGGGGTCGCCAAGCACGTCGTGGGCTTGCGAGACATCCTTGAAGCGAGCCTCAGCCTTGGCGTCGCCCGGGTTTCGGTCCGGGTGGTACTGGCGCGCGAGCTTGCGGTAGGCCTTCTTGATCTCAGCAGCGCTCGCCTTCTTGTCCACCCCGAGGACGCCGTACAGGTCCTTGCCTCGTCCGGCCATCCTCTAGCCCGCCACCAGCACGCGCGCAGGACGAATCAGCGCGCCGTCGCCCGACAGCCGATAGCCCGACTGGTAGACCTCGACGATCGTGCCCGGCGCCGCGCCATCAACCGGCTGCTGAGCGACGGCCTCGTGCAGACCGGGATCGAACGTCTCGCCAGCCGGCTCGAAGGCCTCAATACCGGCGCGGGCAAGCGCGCCGTGGAGCTCGCTCCGCACGAGCCGCATGCCCTCCACGAGCTGTCCGGACTCCCCGGCCACCGCAGCCAGCGCACGGTCGAGGTTGTCGAGCGCAGGCAGCAACTCGCGCGCGAGGTTGGCCGTGCCGCGCGCCAGCGCAGCGCTCGCGTCGCGTGCCACTCGCTTGCGGTAGTTGTCGAAGTCAGCCTGGGTGTGTTGGGCCAGCGCAAGGTACTCATCGCGCTCCGCGGTGCGCGCGGAGAGCTCCTCCAGGTCTCCCGCGAGCGCCCCCTCCTCCTCGCCCGCCGCAGCCCCGTCCCCCGCCGCGGGCGCCGCAGGGTCGCCGCCCGCCGCAGGCACAGCGGCAACAGCTGGGTCAGAAACAGCGACAGGGACACGGGCAGTGGCAGGGGCCTCAGCCCCCGCCACTGCCGCCTGCTCGCACAGCGAGCTTTCCCTCGCCGGTGCGCCGGCGCGCTTGGCACTCATGACTTCTTCGCGTGAGGCTCGTCGACCACCTCGGCGTCCACGACATCCTCTTCGGCTGCGGCATGAGCTGGCTGCTCGCCGTCGGCACTGGCGCCGTTTTCCGCCTGAGACTGTTGCTGCGCCTTCTCGTACATCGCCTCAGAGACCTTGTGGAATGAGGTCTGGAGGGCTTCTGTGGCTGCGTTGATCTCGGCCGGATCCTCCGACTCGAGCACTTCGCGTACTGACTTGATGTGCCCTTCGATCTCCTCCTTGGCGGCGGCGTCGATCGACTCCGCGAGGTCCTTCAGCTGACGCTCGGCCTGGTAGGCCGCGTTCCCGCCGCCGTTGCGTGCCTCAGCGAGCTCGCGCGCCTTGCGGTCGTCCTCGGCGTGGGTCTCGGCGTCGGAGACCATGTTCTTGATCTCCTGGTCCGACAAGCCGCCGCCGGCCTTGATCTCGATCTTCTGCTCCTTGCCCGTGCCGAGGTCCTTGGCCGACACGCTGAGGATGCCGTTGGCGTCGATGTCGAAGGCGACCTCGACCTGCGGCACGCCGCGCGGCGCCGGCGGGATGCCGGTCAGCTGGAACTTGCCCAGCGATTTGTTGTACTGGGCCATCTCGCGCTCGCCCTGCAGCACGTGGATCTCCACCGACGGCTGGTTGTCCTCCGCCGTCGAGAAGACCTCGCCCTTACGGGTCGGGATCGTGGTGTTGCGCTCGATGAGCTTGGTCATCACGCCGCCCTTGGTCTCGATGCCGAGGGTGAGCGGGGTGACGTCGAGCAGCAGGACGTCCTTGACGTCGCCGGCCAGGACCCCGGCCTGGATGGCGGCACCGACGGCCACCACCTCGTCGGGGTTGACGCCGCGGTGCGGGTCCTTGCCCGTCAGCTCCTTGACCCTCTCCTGCACGGCGGGCATGCGGGTCATGCCGCCGACGAGCACGACGTGGTCGATGTCCGCCGCGCCCTTCTCCTTGGCGTCGTCGAGCGCCTGGCGCACCGGCGCGACAACGCGGTCCAGAAGGTTGGCGGTCAGCTCGTTGAACTTCGCCCGCGTGATGCGCACGTCGAGGTGCTTGGGCCCGGAGCCGTCGGCGGTGATGAACGGCAGGTTGATCTGGGACTCCTGTGCGGTCGACAGCTCGATCTTGGCCTTCTCGGCGGCCTCGTAGAGACGCTGCAGGGCCATCGGGTCCTGGGTGAGGTCGATCGCCTGGTCCTTCTTGAACTCGCCGGCGAGCCAGTCGACGACCACCTTGTCCCAGTTGTCGCCGCCGAGGTGGTTGTCGCCCGCGGTCGACTTGACCTCGAACACGCCGTCGCCGATCTCGAGCACCGACACGTCGAACGTGCCGCCACCGAGGTCGAAGACGAGGATGGTCTGGTCGGACTCCTTGTCCAGGCCGTAGGCGAGCGACGCCGCGGTCGGCTCGTTGATGATGCGCTTGACCTCGAGGCCGGCGATCTTGCCGGCGTCCTTGGTCGCCTGGCGCTGATCGTCGTTGAAGTAGGCGGGAACGGTGATGACCGCGCCGTCGACCGGCTCCCCGAGATAAGCCTCGGCGTCGGCCTTGAGCTTGGCGAGGATCATCGCGCTGATCTCAGGCGGGCTGGATTCCTTGCCGCCGGCCTGGATGCGCGCGTCGCCGTTGGGTCCGCTGATCACCTTGTAGGGGACCATCGACTCCTCCTCGCGCACCTCGGCCTCCTTGCGGCCCATGAAGCGCTTGACCGAGAAGACGGTGTTCTGCGGGTTGGTGACGGCCTGGCGCTTGGCGACGGCGCCCACGAGGCGCTCGCCCGAGGGAGCGAACGCGACGACCGAAGGGGTCGTGCGACCACCCTCGGAGTTCTCGATCACCGTGGGCTCGCCGCCCTCGAGGACAGCCATGCACGAGTTCGTCGTGCCGAGGTCGATACCGATGGTCTTGGCCATGACTACAGGGGTTCTCCTTGAATCGCAGGCGTGCGAAAAATCTGCGTCTTGTTATAGCAGATGTTTCGCGGCGTTCAGGCGCGGCGGGGGCGGGCGGGCGCCGAAGCGCTCGGTCGCGCGCGCCGCGTGCTCGACGGCTTCGGGCAAGGCCATCGCGAGCGTCGGCGGGTAGAACCCGCTGGCCGCCAACCGGGCGAGCAGAACGCCGGTGAGCGTGTCCCCGGCGCCGGTCGTGTCGACCGTGCGGGCTGCCACCCCCGGGACGTCGACTCGCATTCCGCCGCCACGCAGCAGCGCGCCACGCGAGCCGAGGGTGACGATCGCGTGCTGCGCCCCCGCCGCCAGCAGCGATTCGGCGCCCGCGGCCGGATCGGACTCGCCGGTCAGGATCTCGGCCTCGGCCGCATTGCAGCGCACGAGCATGGCGCCAGGGATGAGCTCGCGGACTTCGGCCGCCGCCCGGGCCGCGGTGGCCCAACGGTGCAAGCGCAGATTCGGGTCCACGACGACCGGTCGTCCGAGCTTCAGCGCGTGCTCGCGCGCCGCCATCGTGACTGTTCGCTCGTCCTCGGCGACGAGCGTGTTGGAGGAGACGAACAGCGCATCGGCCTGCTC
>JBPCQX010000238.1:0-10980 GCA_050997675.1 Solirubrobacteraceae bacterium | reverse complement strand
CGCGCCCTCAGGGCCGGGCTGGCCGTACTTCTCGATGCTGGCCAGCCCGCGGTACGCGGTAAGACGTAGGACCTCGGCCTTGACGTGCAGCTCCCCGAGGCGGTCCGCGACAATCGCATCGTCGAGCAGGCCGCGTGCCGAAGCCTCTGCGAACAGCTCATCGAGCAGCTGACGCAGGCGCACCTGGAGAAAGAACGCCAGACCGGAGCGCTCGTTCATCAGCGTCGTCAGTGCGACCTTCCAGCCGTTGCCGACGCCGCCGATCACGTTCTCGTCGGGGATCCGGGCGCCGTCGATGAACAGCTCGTTGAACTCGGACTCACCTGTGATCTGACGAAGCGGACGGACCTGCACCGCGTCCTGCTCCATGTCCATCAGGAAATACGTCAGCCCCTTGTGCTTGGCGGCTTCGCCATCGGTCCGAGCCACCAGCATGCACCACTTGGAGAACTGCGCGCCGCTCGTCCAGACCTTCTGTCCGGTAACGACCCAGTCCTCGCCGTCCTTGACCGCGCGCGTCTTCAACGCCGCGAGATCCGAGCCGGCTTCGGGCTCGCTGAAGCCCTGACACCAGATCTCGTCGGCGTTCACGATCGCCGGTAGGTAGCGATCCTTCTGCTCCTGGGTACCCCACACCATCAACGTCGGCCCACCGAGCAGAAGTCCAAGTACGTTTGCGGGCAGCGGAGCGCCGGAGCGCCCGAGTTCCTCGAAGTAGATCGCCGACTCGGTCAGCGTCGCGCCGCGGCCCCCATACTCGCGCGGCCAGTGGACGCTCGCCCACCCGTCGGCTGCCAGTCGCCGCTGCCAGTCGCGCCGCCACGCATAGCTCTCGACCTCGCCGGTGGGCTGGGAGCCCGGTTGGTTGGCCGCGAGCCAAACGCGCAGCTCGTCGCGAAACGCAAGTTCGGCTGCGGAGAAGGTCAAGTCCAAGGCAACCTCAGCCTACCCTGGGGCGCCTCTGGTGTCAGGAGCTCAACGAGGCTGTGCCGCTCGTCACCGGAAACAATGCCAAACTCGGGGCAAAGGTACTGGTGGTCGAGTAGGGAACCGGTAGAAAGCCGAGCGCCGCGGCGATGCTCGCGCCGAGTGCTCTCGCTGTGCGATGCATTGGCTCTCCTGTTCGCTGTGGGTAAGGCCTGTCCTACGGTACAGACCACCCGCGGTGGTCGATCCTTCCCGGTCAATCGACGAACGGCAGCCGCGCGAGCACATCGGTCAGCTCGAACAACCGCTGGACCTGGCTCGAGGCCGGCGTGAGTTGGAGCTCGATGCGCGCGTCCGCGTACAGCCTGACGGCCCGCAGCAGCGATCGCAGGCCCGTGGAGTCCATGAACTCGAGATCGCCGAGCTCCAGTCGAACAAGCTGCGGCGCTGACGCGATCGACGCGTCCACCTGCTCGTCGAGGATCGGACAGGTGGCGAGATCGAGCTGCCCGCAGAGGCCGAGCACGCAGCGGTCCTCGTCGTGCTGCACCCTCACCTGGAGGCGCTGGGACGAGGACGCGGAATCGGCGGAGGGGGATGGCGGCAAGACGGGAGCTTGGGTCAGCGACTCGTGGAACCTGGGGCGCGCGCGGCTCCCCCACCTGGAAAATACCGTAACAGCGCAAGCGTATGCCTCAGCGCAGCCCAGATCCTGGGCTCATGTCGCTCTCAGCTCGACGACTTTGCCGCCCAGGGCCCGTGGCCGCCGATCCGCTCAACGGTGATGCGCGAGACCACGCCGGGAGGGGGGTCGTCCATCGGAGGGAACCTGGCGTTCGGGCCGACATAGGTATGGGCGAGCTGTTGCAGCAGTTCCGCTGCGCCGCCCTCCTCGAGCCGCGCCCGTCCGTGGATGATCAGGTAGTCCCGCATGCCCACGGCGTTCGCGCCAGATCCTTCGACCGTCAGGCACACCCGCGGATCCCGGCGTAGGTTCTGCAGCTTGCGTTGCTCGCGGTCCAGGTGCGCCGCGACGATCTCCTCTCCATCGAGTCCGACCCACACGCAGCTGACCTGCGGGCTGCCGTCTTGGTTAATCGTCACGACGTGCGCGAGCGCGTCGGACTCGAGCAGCTCGCGTGCGCTGTCAGGAAGGGTCACAGGAATGCTCTCATCGCGTTCTCCTACCCCGAGTGCGCCGGACGTAGACGTCGCACGCTGCCGCGCAGCATGGGGCTCACCAGGCGGCGGGTTGGTAGTCCTTGAGGAAACAGCCGTAGAGGTCCTCGCCCGCTTCGCCTCGCACGATCGGGTCGTACACGCGCGCAGCGCCATCAATGAGGTCGAGCGGGGCATGGAAGCCCGTGGCCGCCAAGCGTATCTTCGTGGGGTGCGGACGCTCGTCGGTGATCCATCCTGTGTCCACGCTCGTCATCAGGATGCCATCGTTGAGTAGCTCCTCGGCGCTGGTGCGCGTCAGCATGTTCAGGGCGGCCTTGGCCATGTTCGTGTGCGGATGACCCGGTCCCTTGTAGCCGCGGCTGAACTGCCCCTCCATCGCCGAGACGTTCACGACGTAGCTGCGCCGTGCGCTTACGGCCGCCAGCGCGGCGCGCAGCCGACTGATCAGGATGAACGGAGCGATCGCGTTGCAAAGCTGCACCTCGAGCAACTCGATTGGCTCGATCTCGTCGACGCGTTGGCTCCAGCTGTTGGCAGCCTGAAGGTCTTCGAGCAGTCCGGCGGCGTCGACGTCTCCCTGGGCCTCGCAGGCTTCGAGCGCAGCGGCGACTCCGCCGCGGTTGAGCAGCAGCGGGGGGTGGGCTGCGTCGGGCGCACCGAGCGTGAGCACGATCTCTGGCAGCGACCCAGCTGGCAGCGGCTGTGACTCGGCTGCGGCCAGCGGCGCATACGCCAGGCGGGAGCGGCGCACTGTCTGCGCTGCGTTGTTGATCAGAATGTCGAGCGGACCGCGATCGCTGATCTTGTCCGCGAGGGCGAGCACCTGCGCGGGGTCGCGCAGGTCGATCCCGACGATGCGCAGGCGCCCAAGCCAGTCGGCGCTGTCGGCAATTGCCGCAAAGCGCCTCGCAGCGTCCCGCGGGAAGCGTGTCGTGATCGTCGTCTCGGCACCATCGCGCAGCAGGCGCAGAGCGATGTACATACCGATCTTGGCCCTGCCACCCGTCAGCAGCGCCCGCTTGCCCGTCAGGTTGGTGCGAGCTTCGCGTCGAGCGCGGTTCAGTGCCGCGCAGTCGGGACAGAGCTGATGGTAGAAGGCGTCCACCTCGCAGTAGCGCAGTTTGCACACGTAACAGGCACGCGCCCGCAGCAGCGTCCCGGCGGATCCCCCGCCTGCTCGAGACTCCAGCGGCCGGCTCCGCGTCTCATCGTCGATCCGCCCGCGGGCGCCCGTGGCCGTAGCGGCGGTGACTGCCTCGTCAGCTGCGGCGATGGCCACACGGCGTTCGGAGCGCCGACGTAGCTTGACGCTCTTGTAAATCCCCGCAGTGGCCCGCTGGATCGCAATCGCATCAGGGTGATCGAGCGGCAGCGATTCAGCCAACTCGAGCACGTCCAGGCAGTCGGCGAGGCGATCCGCAGCGATGCCGCTTCGCGGGCTGCGGCTCGTCGGCTCCGGCGGCTCAAACATCGCGCGAACTCTATTGCGGGCGGCTCGCGAGCCGCCCCCAACAGCGCGCCTACGGCGCTAGATCCCGAGTTCCTCCGAGGCGAGCCGGGCTCCTTCCAGGCGGGCAGCGATCTTCTGCATCGCAATGTCGCGCGCGAAGTCCGGCGAGCCGTGACTGGGCTTGACATCGCGGCTGAACGGAGAAAAGCCACAGTCGTCCGTGGCACCGAGGCGCTCTTTGGGGATGTACTTTGCCGCGAGGAGCAGGTCTTGCTTGACCTGCTCCGCGGTCTCGACCTCGGGCGTGAGCGGGTTGATCACACCCATGAAGCAGACCTGGGGGACGCCGTTGGCATCATCGCGGCTGTACTGGCCGCAGAGCTTGTAGACCGACTCCTTATCGTCCTCGCTCGAGCATTGGATCAGGAAGTAGCCGGCGTTCATCTCGAACATGTGCGAGAGCAGCTTCTCGTACGGCACCTCCTTGGAGTGCACCGAATCGCAGTCGCCGCCGGGGCAGGTGTGGATCCCAATGTTCTTGCGCTCCTCCGCGGAGAAGCGATCGAGCAGGCGGTTGTTCAGCTCGATGAAATCCTGCAGCATGTCCCTGCCGGTCCACGGGTTGCGCGAATCGTTCTTGTTCGCGAGGCGACCTTCGGTGAAATCGATCGAGACCCGGACGGCGCCTGCCGCGAAGCACTGGCGGATGTCCTTCTCGCACTGATCGATCACGTCGTCGAGGAACTGCTCGCGAGAATAGCCCTCGATCTCCTCCTCCAGCGGATACAGCAGCATCATCATTGAGGGCGAGATAACCGCCTGTTTGAGCGGGTGGCTTGCGATCTTCTTGTTCTTCTCGACAAACTCCGAGGCAAAGGTCTTGTACTTGAACGGACCACCGGTCAGACGCGGCAGCTGTCGGTGATGTCCATCGTCGAAAATCGCGAAGAACTGCCCGTCCCCGGCCAGATTGTCGGCGAGCCCGGTGCCCGCCAGGGTGTCAGTCACAGGGTATGTGGCAAAGCTCGATTCGCGCTGCTCGCCATCGGTCACGATTGGCTCGCCGGTCTTCTCGAGTCGCTTGATCGAGTCCTCCGCTGCAATGTCCTGCTCAGCCTGTAGCTGCTCGAACGTGATCTTGCCTTCATCGTGTGCGGCATAAGCGTCCTGAAGCTTCATCGGCCTCGGCAGCGACCCGACGAGTTCGGTGGGAATCGGCATCTTCTCTCCTTGTTTGGACTTGGCAGGGCCTGGCGACGAATCGCGCCGCACGAAGCTTCCGTCCAGCCTGCGAATCAGACCTAGCAGCCTGCTCCGCGTGTTCCGCTACTACCCGGCGGAACCGCAAGCCAAGCAGCCTATGCGTCGGCCACTACCGCACGGCCGTTGCCCGCGTTTTGGGTCCCAAAAGGCTCTAGAATCGGCTTGTGCCGACCCGGCTTCTCTTCCGGTGTGAGTTCTGTGGCGCCGAGCCCGATCCTGCGACGCAGCGCAGCCTCGAATCGCAGCTGCGGGAGCTGAACTTCGGCCAGTACCTCGACGCTTTGCCGGCGCGCTGGCTGGTGTGGCACGGGGCCGGACCGCTTGGACCGCGGCGATACGCCTGTGCCGAGCATCGCGGGGAGCTGACGGCCTACCTGCGCCTTCACTACGGCTCGATTGCGCCGCACCCGTGGAAGATGCCCCCGTATCCGACGACGCTGCGCAGCGCGGACACCGAGCGAGCGATCAGGCAGGGCGGCCTGTCGCCGGCGCCGAAGTGGGGGGGCCGGATCTGAGCGCCGTCGGCTATCGTGGGAGCTGTGGACGAGGGTCTACCGACTGCCTATCAGCTGCTCGATGCCGGGGTGCCGGTGCTCGCCTCTGACGGTGCGTCGGTCGGAACTGTGGCGAGCGTGTTGAGCGCCCCGGAGGCCGACATCTTTCATGGGCTGCTGATCGACACGCCAAACCGCGGCGTCCGCTTCCTAGAGGCGTCAGCGATCGCATCGCTCCACGAACACGGCGTCGATCTGAGGATTGATGCTGCTACCGCAGAGAATCTTCCTCCGCCCGAGCATCGCGCACCGGTGTATGACGAGGATCCCGAGAAGCAGCAGCCGTGGCGCCACTGGGTCCATCGCATCACCGGGCGCAGCGACTGGCATCGCGAACGCTGAGCGGCCGTGCGGGTCAGGTCATTAGGCCGGAGCCGCCCGAGGCGTCGTCTATCTCGTCCTCACCGACGAGGTCGCTGGGTCCGAGGATGAACACCTCACACATCAGGTCGGGGTTCTGCTGATTTCCACTCATGAAGCCGATCACGGGACGGCCGGTGGCCTGCGCGATTACGTCTGTGAATCGATCGCGCATGACCTCCTGAAACTCCATCCGCTGCTGGATCACGGCAGTCCCGCGACCGCCGTCGAGCAACGTCTGCTCGACGCGCGAGAAGCCGCCGCGCAGCACACACACGACGAGGTCGTCCTGAAAGTAGGACTTGGCGCGCGTCGGGCCGTGCCCATAAAACTCCTTCAGCAGCGCGACCATGCCGTCTGATACGGCCGTGAGAACATCGCCGTGGGACCTGGGGGGCCCTGTCGTCTTGAGGGGGATCATCGAAGGTGCCTCGCGCTCCTCACATTCTAACGCCTGCGTGCGGTGGGTGTGGTAGTTCGTTCGTCGGGTTCTCGCCCACCGCCTCGCGCGCGACACCTAGCTCGAGGACGAGATGGAGCTCTTCATGCTCGCGCCCTGGAGCGCTCCTGACGACTCGCTGTGAGTGCGGGTTACGCAGCCCGCAGCCCGGGCAGGCACCGAGCAGGAGGTTTGTCGGTCGAGCGGCTGGACGCTCGTCGCTGCGCCTAGGGATTGGAGCGTAGAACGACGGTCGATTGACGGTGGCCCGCGGCTTGCCAGCTGCTGCCTAATGCGGAGCGTCCCGGCCTCGAAAACGGCTATCGGGATCCGCCGCCGGACGCCTGTTCCTTCTGCTCTGCGAGCTGTTGGGCTCGCCGAGTCTGCTCAAGACCTCGCGGCCCTAGCGCGGAGTAGCGGTCCCGCGGTCGCCACCACGCCCGAGGAACGCCCTCCGGAACGCTGTGGCGTAGCGCGTCGCGTTCCGCCGTGAGTCCTGCCAACCGCAGACGAGCAAGCTCCACGTGCTCCACGCCGATGTAGGGATGGGCTAGCAGATCAGCCTCATGCTCCGCGGCGCGAAGAAGCTCGTCCGATACGGCACCCGAGGCCGCCATCCGGCGGACGCGATGGGTGGGTCCCCGGCTCATCGGCAGATCATGTCGACTGTCCCCGCTACTCGCAAGCGCAGCCGCCGTGAGGTCGGTCGAACCCGGTCGACCCCACGTGGGCGGCGATCGCGATCCCCGCACTCGTGTCGGAGTCGTCGAAGGCGTTGGCCGACCGTCTCGTCACGATCGCTGATCGACCGTCCCAGAGTTGGGACTGCAATTCCAGCGGCACGGGACTGACCCTCGAGCCGCCGGCCGCCTCGTCTCCACTGACATGGGGTGTCGCTCTACAAACAGGCGCGCACAGGGCAGGCGCTATTTCCGAGCAATGCTCGATAATCCATCTTATGTCTACCAGCGGGCGTTTCTTAGACGTTATGACAACCGCTGCTGTCAGACGAAGTCGGTTTGAGACGGAAACGAACTGCGTTTGAGACAAGTGGCCGAACTGCTTTGAGACGAATCGGGGAACTGCTTTGAGAGCCGCGAATGCTGACACTCGACGCCGACCCTCGCATGCTCGCGCCCGGAACTGGGTGCGACACCTCAGATCATTCCGAGGACGACACCCGCGGATCGCGGGCGGCGGACAACGACGTCGCGCCTGGGGTTCGAGTAGGCAGCTGACAGACGCCGCGGATTTGGTCGACGAGTTTCCAGACCTCGCTGCTCGGATTGCTTCTCCGGAGCGAGCCGTCGCCGGCGTGCTTCTCGTCGAGCGCGATCGCCCGCCGCTGTGCCTCGTGATATCGGTCGGCCTGAATTCGGGATGCCGAACGAGCCGCTCACAGAGGACACCTCGCGAAAACCACGTCGCGTGGCGCGCTTGCTGGTGGGATCCCGCGTCAGGAGCCCTGGGTGTCGTTGCCAGCGCCGTCTCGGATAGCGGTGCGGTCTTCGATCTCGCTGCGCGCCTTGGCGAGGCCGAGGCGCATGCGTCCTTTGACGGTTCCTAGTGGTAGTTTGAGTTGTTCTGCGATCTCTCTGTGGGTGAGGCCACCGAAGTAGGCGAGCGCGATCACCTGGCATTGGCCCTCGGGTAGCTGTTGCAGGGAGACGCGCAGTCGCGTGCTCTGATCCTCTGTGACGGCTTGGTCCTCAACGGAGCCTGTAGCTGCAAGAGCGTCCAGGTGGGCTTCTGGGGCGCGCAGGTTGTCGCCCCGTCGGTAGTGGCGGTGGATGTCGATGCCGCGGTTTCGGACGAGCGCAAGAATCCAGGTTTGGGGCGTCCTCGAGCAAGGTCATAGCGCGCTCGGGCCCGCCAAGCTCAGAAACAGATCGTTGAAGACCACGCCGCAACAGACACTCTTGAGCTTGCACAGGCGCACGGCCTTCATGGGCTGCTCCTACGAGCGTACCGGGTGTCGGCGATCGTCAGATTGACTGGCGGTAGCCGAAGAACTCGTGGTCCTCGTTGTAGCCGCCGTAGCCGCCGCCGATCTGCGAGAAGTCCGCGGACGGGTTGGACCCTTTGGTCGCTCGAGTCATGTCGCAGGGCGCTGCGGGTCGCCGCGCTCGCCGGAGGCTTGGGGTGTGCGTGTCTCGGTGGGTCCGGGGGCCGCGATGTTCATGCGCTCGGCCCGTCCGGGGATGAGCGCGTCCGCGAGCCGGGTGTCGGGCAGCTTGAGCACACGGTGGCCGTACACGAAGACGATTGTGCCGCCCAGGTAGCCGCCGACGACCAGGAAAACCTCGGCGATCACGCCGAGGATCCAGGCGAGAGTCTTGACGTCGCCGTGGTTGTAGCCCGGGCGCTGCGCGAGCCACGTGAGCACGAACAGCACGGTCGCGGACACCATCACGAGCAGGTGCACCGTGGCGACGCGCCGTAGCTCGCTGCCCTTGGGCAGCTTGAGCCAGTCCAGCAGGCCAGTCAGCGCCGCGAGCGCACCGAAGATCAGCCCGCCGCTGAGCGCCAGCAGCGCACCGACAGCCATCTGGCTCTCCCGCACGTCCAGCGCCCCGAGCACCAGCATGACGACGCTGATTGTGTAGCCGCCGATCGCGACATCGGTCAGCGGCGGATGTGAGGGCTTTCCGGGAAACCCCCTGAAAAATCCCATCATCGCTTCCTCCGATCCTCTGATGAATCCTGCGGCTTGTCCATCGCTATGTTAGCGTCGCCGTCGGCCGGAACCTTACGCTCGTTCGTGCGGAGCCTGCTCGAACCGCGAGCAGAAGCCCGGGGAGCTGGTCGTCGCCAGCACCGACTCTGGTCCGCGCCGGTCACCCGGTGTTCGTGCCGGACTGGCCCGTTCGGGCAAGCTGTGGGTCGTGGCACACCAACTGTGGAGCAGCGGACATTCGACTCATTCGTTGCAGGAGTTCGTCGGACTGCTCGGGCGCCACGAGATACGGCTGCTGCGCGATGTGCGTACGGTGCCAAAGTCTCGACGCTACCCACACTTCTTCGCAGACGCTCTGGCAGCGTCGCTCCCCGAGCACGGGGTCGACTATCAGCTCTCTCGGGATTGGGTGGATGGCGTCACGCTCAGGCTGGCTCACCGAACCGGGCGTGGCGCAACGCTTCGTTTCGAGGGTACGCGGACTATGCGTTGACCGCGGAGTTCGCTGAGGCCCTGCTCGAGCTGTCCGAGCTGGCCATGCGAGAGCGGACGGTCGTGATGTGCTCGGAGGCGCTCTGGTGGCGCTGCCACCGTCGACTGATCGCCGACCGGCTCCTAGCAACTGGCTGGGAAGTGTGCCATATCGGATCAGACGGACGCTCAGGCTCACACGAGCTGACCGAGTTCGCTGTCGTGCGCTCAGACGGAATGGTGGTGTATCTGAGCGTCGCCTGACCGTAATGCTCGCGAGGTATCGTTCATGGTTCTTGTGATGGTCGCCGTGACGCTGGTGCCCGTCCCGGCGGCTGTGTGGGGATTTCGCGCGTGGGCGCCTTGGGGATTGGGCATGCCTCTGGTTTGTCTGCCGTGACGTTGAGCGTCTGACCGTGGTGGGTGATCTGTAGCGGCTCTCCCTCAAGAAGCGAGTAGAGCGCCTGATCATGTTTGATCTCGACTTTCAGTCGTCGCTCGCGAAAGCACAGGCCAAAGGCCAGTCGGGTCAGTCGCTCTGGAAGACGGGGTGCGAAGTTGAGGTCGCCGTCGTGGTCGCGCATGCCGCCGAATCCGGCTACGGCGACGATCCAGGTACCCGCCAGGGAGGCGATGTGTAGGCCGTCGCGGGTGTTGCGTTCGAGGTTGTCGAGGTCCATGAGTGCGGCCTGGGCGAAGTAGTCGCAGGCGAGCTCGAGGTGTCCGGTTTCCGCGGCGATGACTGCCTGAGTGCAGGCTGACAGCGAGGAGTCGCGTACGGTCAGAGCCTCGTAGTAGGCGAAGTTGCGAGCCTTTTCCTCATCGCTGAAGGCGTCGCCGCGCAGGTGCATTGCCAGCACCAGGTCGGCTTGTTTTACGACCTGCTTGCGGTACAGGTCGACGTAGGGGAAGTGAAGCAGCAGCGGGTACTGCTCGGGCGTGGTCGCTTCGAAGTCCCAGCGCTGGTGCTCGGTGAAACCCTCGGCCTGGGGGTGCACACCGAGATCTTCGTCGTAGGGGATCAGCATCGCTTGCGCGGCGTCACGCCAGGCCGCCACCTCCTCGGAGTCCACTTCGAGCTCGGCGGCGCGGTCAGCGTGGCGTTCGGCGATGTCGGCCGCCAAGCGCAGGTTTCGCTGCGCCATGAGGTTGGTGTAGACGTTGTTGTCAGCGACGGCGCTGTACTCATCAGGGCCGGTCACCCCGTCGATACGGAAGCGTCCGTGGGCGTCGTGGTGGCCGAGCGAGCGCCACAGTCGCGCTGTCTCGACGAGCAGCTCGAGGCCGGTGTCCCGCTCGAAGTCGGGGTCGTCGGCCGCGGCCTGGTAGCGCCCGACGGCATCCGCGATGTCGGCGTTGACGTGGAAGGCGGCTGTTCCCGCCGGCCAGTACCCCGAGCATTCCTGTCCATCGATCGTACGCCAGGGAAACGCCGCACCTTCGAATCCCAGCAGCTTGGCGCGCTCGCGCGCCAAGCCGAGCGTCGCGTGCCGCCAGCGCAGGGCGTCACAGGCGGCGTGCGGGGCGGTGTAGGTCAGGAGCGGCAGCACGAACGATTCGGTGTCCCAGAAGGCGTGGCCGTCATAGCCCGGACCGGTCAGCCCCTTCGCGGCGATCGCGCGGCCCTCCGCCCGGGCGCCCGCCTGCAGTGTGTGAA
>JBPCQX010000197.1:0-2613 GCA_050997675.1 Solirubrobacteraceae bacterium | reverse complement strand
AAGGCGTGGTGTGCTTCAGCTTGGTGATCGACGCCTACTCCTGTCGCGTGGTGGGCTGGCAGCTGGCTGGGCACGTGCGCACCACCCTGGTCTTAGACGCGCTACGGATGGCGCTCGGAACCCGGGCGACCGGCGCGGACGTCGCGCTGGTGCCCCACTCCGACCGCGGCTCGCAGCCCGGACTCAACCGGTCCTCGCAACAGTGTCTGTGTTGGCTGAGAGTACGGGTCATAGGTGACGGGTCGCGAGCTCGTCACGGTGGCGACTCGGCTGAGCTGATGCGGCTGTCGTCACGGAGGCTCGCCCCGAGGGGCGGGCCGGAGTGGCGATAGCCGCGTGCGCACCGATCAGGGCGCCCCCCGTCGTTGGGTTCTCGTTGAGAGCTGGAGTGTCACCCGACAGCCGGTCGCGGGAGGTGGGCCAGTTCAGGCGGCCGTTCCCAGGTACTCGTTCAGTACCTCGGCGGGGGTTCTCCACCCGAGCGTTTTCCGGGGCCGGCCGTTTAGCGTCGAGGCGACGGCAGCGAGGTCGCCCGCGCTGTGCCTGCCGAGGTCGGTGCCTCGAGGGAAGTACTGGCGCAGAAGCCCGTTTGTGTTCTCGTTGGTGCCGCGCTGCCACGGGCTCTGGGGATCGCAGAAGTAGATCGGCAGGCCGGTCGCGACCCTGAGCTGCGCGTGTTGGGCCATCTCGGCCCCCTGGTCCCAGGTCAGCGACCGGCGCAGCTGCTCGGGGAGAGCCGTGATCGTGTCGGCGATCGCGTCCCGAACCGCTGCGGCTCCATGACCGGTGAGCGCCGGCCCGTTCTTGACACGCGGCAGGCCGTGGCCGGGCATCGGCGGGAGGTGCAGCAGCATCGTGAACCGGGTCGTGCGCTCCACCAGCGTCCCGATCGCCGAGCTCCCGAGCCCAAGGATCAGGTCACCTTCCCAGTGCCCGGGCACGGCACGATCCTCGGCCTCGGCGGGACGCTCGCTGATGAGCACCTGCTCGGTCACGAAGTTCTTCCCGCGCCGTGTGCGGCTGCGCGGGACCCGCAGCGCACGCCCCGTGCGCAAGCACGCGGACAACTCGCGGCGCAGCGCACCGCGGCCCTGCACGTAGAGCGACTGGTAGATCGCCTCGTGCGAGACACGCATCGACTCATCATCCGGGAACTCGACACGCAGCCGGTGAGAGATCTGCTCCGGGCTCCACGACTGCGCCCAGCGACGGTCCTTGCGTCGGCCGTGACGCCGCCCGATCCACGCCACCTCGGGACCAGGCACCACCCCGCCGCCAGGACGCCGCACAGCGCCGCTCAGACGATCCTGCACATAGGACCGCAGCCTGGAGTTGACGACCAACTTCACCGGCTTCGGGCGCCGAGCCCGCCGGTCCGCATGCCACTGCGCGGTGCTCGCGCGATAGGTGAGACGGCCGGTTCGTGTCCCAGCGTTGCGACGCAACTCGCGTGAGATCGTCGACGGCGAGCGACCCACCTGCCGCGCGATCCCCCGCACCCCCTCGCCCTGGGTGCGCAGCAGCGCGATCTCCTCCCTCTCCGCGAACGACAGATACCGCCCCGACAGAGGGGCCAAAGTGACAGATGGCATCCCGCCACCCTCACGAAACCACCGGACACCCACCACCGGCGACACGCCGGCCTCGACCGCCGCGTCCTCGCTCGACACCCCACGCGCGACAGCCACCCAGAACCGCTGACGGTGCTCCCGCCGCCCCGCCGACGGCCGACCCGGCGAGCGCTCCACCGCTCGCCCCGTCAGATCCGACGCCCACCCTCTTGGCCTGCCCATCGCACGCTCCTCTCGATCGAGCGTTGCGACGACCACTTGAATCCGCCCTGCGAGCCGGCATCGGTGTGCGCGACCAAAGCGAAGTCGGCGCCCGGATCGCGGGTGCCCAACGCCATCCTGAGCGCGTCGAGCACCAGGTCGGTGCGCATGTGGCCAGCGAGCTGCCAGCCCACGATCATCCGGCTGTACACGTCGATCACGAACGCGAAGTAGACCCATGTCCCCCCAGCAGCGCAGATACGACGATCGCCAACCCATCGGCAGTTTCGGCGCCTAAGCTCTTATGGAGGTTCGGGTGTCAAGGGTTAAGCACCGGATGCCCGCGCGGTGGCGGGCATCTGTGTCGGCTGGAGGGGCGGCAGAGGTTGTCCGGAAGTTCGTAGAAGTTTGAGGCGGTCCTCCCGGCCCGTCCGCTCCTGTTGGGAGCGTTCGTGGTCGCCAAACCAAGTCCGTCAGGACAGGAGGACCGCCATGAAGAAGGTATCCGGCTCGAAGGTCGTCACGACCACGGAGGCGTCGCAGTTGCCGCTGCCTGCGGAGATTCAGGAGGCACTCGGCGAGCTCGTCGGGGCAGCGAGAGAAGGGCTGTTGGCGCTGAGCGTAGGTCTCGGTCTGGGCGTCGTGCATCAGCTGATGGAGCGCGAGGTCGACGAGGTCGTGGGCCCGAAGGGCAGGCATGACCCGGACCGGACCGCGAAGCGTCACGGCCACGAGGACGGTTCGATGACGCTCGGCGGCCGGCGCGTGCCGGTCAGCCGGCCGAGGATGCGCACGGCTGATGACGAGCACGAGCTGCCCGTTTCAAGCTATGAGTACTTCG
>JBPCQX010000118.1:0-15541 GCA_050997675.1 Solirubrobacteraceae bacterium | reverse complement strand
CTGTTGCGGCGCGCGCCGGCGCTGCTGAGGCCCGACCGCGCCGCGGCCGAGGCGCTGCGCTACGCCGATTCGCTGCGTCGGGTGCTCGCCAATCCGGCGGGTGGACCCTCCCCACTGCTGCGCGAGCGCAGCCTCTCTTGGCGCTTCGCGGCGATCGATGTCGCCTTCGCCGATCTGCGCGCTGCCGGCAAGGCCGGCGGCGGCTCGCTCAACGACGCCTTCATCGCGGCGCTGCTCGGCGGCTTTCGGCTCTACCACGAGGAGATGGATTGCCCGATCGAGACGATGCCCGTGGCGATGCCGATCTCCGTGCGTCGCGAGGGCGACTCGGAGGGCGGCAACCGCTTTGTCGCGGCGCGCTTCGCCGGACCAGTCGGGATCGCTGACCCGGCGGCGCGGATCGCGGCGATCTCGCGCATCGTGCGCGCCGCGCGCGACGAGCCCGCGATCGAGGGCATGGGGCTTGCGACGCCGCTGCTCTCACGACTGCCGGGCCTAGTCATCTCCCAGCTTGCCGCGGGCCTGACGATGGGCAACGACCTCCAGGCCTCGAACGTGCCCGGGATCCGCGAGGACAGCTACCTCGCGGGCGCGAGGATCGAGCGCGCCTATCCGTTCGCGCCGCTCCCCGGCTGCGCGGCGATGATCGCGCTCGTCAGCCACCGCGATCAGTGCTGCATCGGCATCAACATGGACCCTGCGGCGATCACCGACACCGAGCGCTTCGGGCGCTGCCTTGCGGCTGGGTTTGCCGAGGTCCTGACCCTGCATCCCGGCGCCGTCGATCCCGTGCGGCGCCTATGACGAGGAGGAACATGTCGTGACCCCGACCGAGTCAACCTTCGCCGGCGCCTGCGGCACGATCCAGGTCTACACCTGGAGCGCGCCAGAGCCGAGCTATCTGGCGGTGATCGCGCATGGCTACGGTGAGCACGCACGCCGCTACGACCACGTCGCGGCGGCGCTAGTCGCCGACGGCGCGGCCGTCGTCGCGCTTGACCACCACGGCCACGGGCGCTCCGAGGGCGAGCGGGCTTCGGTCCACGATCCGCAGGACTTCACGCGCGACCTCGACGCGCTCATTGAGCACGTTCGGGCTGAGCATCCGGGGCTTGCGCTGGTGCTGATCGGTCATTCCATGGGCGGGCTGATCGCGACGCGCTACGCCCAACAGCACTCAGGCAAGCTTGCCGCGCTCGTGCTCTCCGGGCCGGTGATTGGCGGCAATCCGGCGTTCGAGCAGCTGCTCGCGATGGACCCGATCCCCGAGGTGCCGATCGACCCGGCGACGCTCTCGCGCGACCCGAGCGTTGGCGTTGTCTACGCCGCCGACGAGCTCGTCTACCACGGGCCGTTCCGACGGGAGACGCTGGAGGCGCTCGGCAGCGCCGTCGAGCAGGTCGCGGCCGGACCGCGAATCGAGCTGCCGACGCTGTGGATCCACGGCGAGCTCGACGCGCTCGCGCCGCTCGACGCCACGCGACCTGCAGCGGACGCGTTACGCACAGGGAGTTGGGAGGAGAAGGTCTACCCGGGCGCGATGCACGAGATCTTCAACGAGACCAATCGCAACGAGGTGATCGGCGACGTGATCAGATTTATCGGGTCCGCTGTGGCCGCCCGGAGGACTTGAGCATGCCCCGCCCCAGACTGACCTCCCTCCGCCTCGGCCTCGCCACAGAACTCGTCCTCGCCACCTGGACCAGGCCGACGTGCGAGAGGTGATCGCGCTGATGCGGCTCAACTACGACCGCGTCGCCCGCTACGGAGGATCGCAGTGAGCGCCTTCACAGGGGACGAACTGGACTACCTCGCCGGGAAGCGGCGCCTGGGGCGCATCGCGACCGTCGGCGCCGACGGGACGCCGCACGCCGTGCCAGTGGGCTGGTCCTACAACTCGGAGCTCGACGCGATCGAAGTCAGCGGACATGACTTCGCAGCTACCAAGAAGTTCCGCGACGTCCAGAACCATGGCCGCGCGGCGATCGTCATCGACGACCTCGCCAGCACCGATCCTTGGCAGCCCGCGGGATCGAGGTACGGGCCGCGCCGAAGCGATCGACACACCCGGGCGCGCTGATCCGCATCCACCCCGAACGGATCGTCTCGTGGGGCATCGACGCCGGCGGACGTCGCTCGCGAGCCGTTGCGTAGCACGCCCGCGGGCGTCCGCCCGGCGGCGCGGCGCTGGTCCGACTGTGCGCGCCGCGTCCTCGGCTGTCGCGATCCCGACCGCTACCGTCGTATCCGCCTCGCCGCGCCGGTTGTCTTACCACTCCTGCCCGGCGACCTGCCGGGTCATGACGTTCAGCCGGTTCCAGACGTTGATCTGCGCGATCGCCAGCACGAGACCGGCGAGACCCAACTCGTCGTAGTGGCGCGCGACCTCCTCCCAGAGCTCGTCGGGCACGGGGTCGGCGCAGTCCGAGAGGCGCGTCCCCGCCTCGGTCAGCGCCAGCGCGGCGCGCTCGGCCTCGGTGAAATACGGCGCGTCGCGCCATGCCGCGACCGCGAACAGGCGCTCGTCGGTCTCGCCGAGCTTGCGCGCGATCTGCGGGTGCTGGACCGCGCAGACGCCGCAGCCATTGATCTGGCTGGCGCGCAGATTCATGAGCTCCAGCGTCTTCTTCGACACACCGGTGCCCTCGACGACCTTGCCCAGCGCCAGCAGCGCATCCATCGCGCCGGGCGCGGCGAACGCCGGGTTGGTCATCCGCGCCTGCAACGTTGCAGTCTCCATCGTGTCTCCTTCTCCGGGCGCCGGTCACACCGGCGCGGTCTCGGGGGTCGACACGATGACCCGACGCAAAGCAGGGATGTGACCGATGGATGACGAGGAGCTCCTGGCCCGGCAGTTCGAGCAACACCGCACGCACCTGCGCGCGGTGTCCTACCGCATGCTCGGTTCCTTCAGTGAGGCGGATGATGCGGTGCAGGAGGCATGGCTGCGCCTGAGCCGCGCGGACACCAGCGACATCGAGAACCTCAGCGGCTGGCTGACGACGGTCGTCGCCCGCGTGTGCCTGAACATGCTGCGCTCACCGCCGGTGAGGATGCTTTTGAGGGTTTGCCCGAGCGGAACTTTTCTCCGGCCGGCACGGCTTTTCGGCGGGATTGGCCCGGTTTTGTCGTCCCAGCTTTGCTCGACGCGGATCAGTCCTGCTTGGAGGTCGATGTCAGTCCAGCGTAGTGCGCGTAGCTCACCGCGCCGCAGGCCGGGGTAGAGGGCGGTGGCCCAGACTGCTTGGTCGTGGCAGGCAAGCTCGCGACCGCACTCACCGGCACATCATCGCAGTACCGGAGCACTACCGACGGCGGCCCAGGCGTCGATGGAGATCGCTGTCGCGCCGAAGGGCCTCGTATAGTCGCGCCATGCTCGCTCCCGCGATCAGCGTATGCGTCGTCGGCTCGCGGCGCGCGGAGCTTGCGAAATGCTTGGACAGTCTTCGCGCGCAGGAGTGCCCGCCCAGTTTCGAGCTGCTGGTTTCGCTCGACGACGACCCCGCGTTGGTCACCACGGTGCGCCGCAGCTTTCCTGACGCTCGCCTTTGTCACGCGTCCGGCCTACACCCCGGGGCCGCACGAAACGACCTGGTGCAGCGCGCGACTGGTGACCTGCTGCTGTTCATCGATGACGACGTGATCGCCCACCCAGGCCTGCTGGCGCGCGCGGCGCGGCTGGCCCAGCAACATCCCGAGATTTCGGTCTTCGGCGGACCGAACGAAACGCCGCCAGACAGCACCCGCTTCCAGTTTGTCCAAGGCGCAGTGCTCGGGTCGCTCGCCGGCTCAGGGCCGGTGCGGCGTCGCTACGGCGCTCATCGCGCCGGCACTGCCGACGAGCGATGGTTCATTTTGTGCAACCTAGTGGTCCGTCGCGAGGCAATGCGCCCGTTTCCCGAAGACATCATCTGTGCCGAGGAAAACGTCCTCCTTGCAGCACTTCGGCACGATGGCGCACGAATGCATTACAGCCCGCAGCTGATCGTCTTTCACGCGCGTCGAGCCACGGCGCGATCCTTTGCGACACAGATGTTCAAGTACGGCCGCGGACGCGGAGAATTGATTGCACGCAGCCCGCGCTCGACGCGCGCGGCCTACCTCGCGCCCAGCGCTCTGCTGCTGTACGTGCTTGCGCTGCCGCTCCTCGTTTCCTCCGGCGGTCCAAGCTGGCTGTTCGGTGCGGCTCTGTACGGCGGACTCGTTGCCGCAGGGGCCGCTCGAGTCGCCTCGACCATCGCCCAAGCACGCGCTTGGCCACTTGCCGCACGTTTGATCGTGCTGCTTCATCTCTCCTACGGTGCTGGTGTCATCCGCGGCACGCTGGCGCGCCGGCACATCCGTGTGCGATCAGCGGTTCGCTGGGAAGAGGATCACGCGCCGATCCCCGTCCCCGACCTCGCTGACGAGGCTCCGTGAGCACGCACACCGGCGAGGAGCGCAGCCGCGAAGTCATCCATACCAGCGAGCCGCGTGACTGGCGGCGCGCCGTGCCTGACGCGGTTGTTGACATTGTCTCCTCGCGCGAGCTGCTTTGGTCGCTTACCGAACGCCAGCTGCGTCTGCGGGCAAAACGGGCGTGGATCGGCAGCGTGTGGCCCCTGCTGGCGCCGCTGTTTTTGCTCGGCCTTTACGTATTCGTCTTTCAACACGTGTTCAAGACTCCGATCCCGCACTATTCGCTGTTCCTGTTTGCCGGCCTGCTGCCGTGGTCATTTCTCGCGCTGTGCTTGGGCGAAGCGGTCACCCGCCTGTCGGCCGAGCCCGAACTCATTCGGCGCGCAAGGTTCCCGTATGAGTTTCTGCCGATCGCCTCGGTGCTGAGCCTCGGAATGTACTTCCTCACCACACTCACTGGCTTTGTTGTGTATCTAGGGTTCGCGGGCTACCTCAATCTGATGCTTGTGCCTGTGCTCGTACTCCCGGTCGCCTCGCTGCTGCTGCTGGTCATATCCCTGGCGCTGTTGCTGTCGTTGATCGACGTCTATAACCGCGACCTCCGCGCAGTGCTGGGAAACCTCTTGACGCTGTGGTTCTTCCTCGTACCAATCGTCTACCGACAAGCAATGGCCGGACGCGAGCTGAGCGTGCTGCAATCAATTGACCCGATGAACATCACAGTAGGGCAGTTTCGCGACATCCTGCTGTTCGGCAACATTTCCCACCCCGGACATTTCGCGCTCATGCTCGCCCTCAGCGCCGCGATGTTCGTTCTTTCGCTAGCGATCTTCAGGCGATTCGCCCACGAGCTCCCGAAAAACGTATGACTGTGGCCGCGGTCGAGGTCGACCGGTTGTGGCAGGCCTACCAGCCGCGCAGCAGCCACGGCACCCACAAGCACGGACCGCCGGTCTGGGCGCTCGCCGACGTTACCCTCTCGATCGCTCCGGGCGAGGCAGTCGGGATCGTCGGCAGCAACGGCTCAGGCAAAACAACACTGCTGCGCACAGTTGCCGGGGTCCTGCGTCCGAGCCGGGGACAGGTCGTGACGCGCGGGCGCGTCTCCTCGCTCGTCGACCCCGAAGCCGGCGTCCCCCGCGATCTCACTGGCCGCGAGAACCTCCTGCTGGCAGGTGTGCTGCTCGGCATGCGCAGAGCGGAGGTCGCTTCGCGCCGCGAGGAAATAGCCGAGTTCGCCGGCCTCTCACAGTCGGTGCTTGACTCACCGCTGCAAACCTACTCAGCAGGCATGGCACTGCGGCTTGGGTTCGCGCTGGTCGCCCACTCACAACCCTCGGTGCTACTCGTCGACGAGGTACTCGCCGTTGGGGATGAGACTTTTCAACTCAAATGCCTGGCGAAGGTCGCGGAGCTCCAGAAGGCCGGATGCGCCGTGATGATGGTCACGCACGACCTGGAAATGTGCGTCGATCACTGCCAACGCGTGGGCCTGCTCGACCGCGGAAAGCTACTCCATATCGGCAAGCCCACCGAAGCGCTCGAACTGTACCGGCAGCGGCGGACGCTCGACGCCGAGGTTGACGCGGCCGGTGCTCATCAGCATGACGTGCAGCCGCACAGATGAAGTGGTCGCCCTGCACGCTCAGTCCCGACACTCGACTGCAAACCCTGAGTCGAAAGCTGCTCATGCAGTCTTCCGCCGACGCAGTACTGAAAAGGGATCCACCCAGGCCGCCCTCCCCGCCGGTCCCGGGCAGCGCTGTCCGTCCTAGAGTCCTGGCGGTGAACTCGAGCCCTGGCTGCGCGCTGCGTACGGATCACGCCGGCGTCATGGAACTCGATCCTGCTCAGGCGCGGGACGCGGCCGCCGATCAGCGGCGCCGAGCCGAATGGTGCCGACGCGTGTGGCGCCGCTTGGTGTGGGGACGCGACTTGATGCATCGCTTGACCGACCCGACGCTGGTCCGGTTCAGGCGCTCACGGTCGTGGGCAGATTCTACCGCGGATCAGGCCGTTTTCCGGATCGCGACCCTCTCATTTCGTTCTTACCGACATCGAATACAGCCCGCTCGTCTGGCCCGGCCCCACAGGGATCCGCGTGAGTGCAACGGCATGGGAGCTGCTTGGCGCAAACCATGCCATCGGGGGCGAACCTCTAGGTGACTCCAGAGACCGGGACCTCGCGATGCTTCAGCAACCCGAGAATCCCTCGGCCGCCGCGCTCCGCGCAATTGCCGTGCTGTCACCCGCGGGCGGGGACGTCGTGGAGGTGGCGCGACTCAGACCAGCGGACGCACTGCCGGTCCTGCTGTACAGCACCTTCTTCGTCGGGCCGTCTCGGAACGCCGTGACGTTTCACAAGCTTGCATCGCTGGTCGCGCACGCACCCGTCTTTCGCGTCCGACTCCCGCAAGGATTGCCAGCACTCGTGGAGCGCTCCAGCGAACTCGTAGCGAGCATCCTGAACGCGATCTGAAAGCGGTGGATCCGTCACTCGCTTGCGCGCACCCGCGAGCGTCTGTTTGCTCCTCAGTGCTCGGCGCCCTGAGCACCCGCCGGCCGCAGGACTCCGATGCCCCAGGCCAGGAGTCCTGTGAGGAGCAGCGGTCCGTGCCGCACCAGGCGAGGCGGGGTGACTGTCTGGTGGCGCCGCAACTGGCGGATCAGGGAGTAGAAGCGACCGAGGACCGCCACCGGTGCGAAGTGAGGCACCCCCAGCCGGCTCCCGGGGACCGTGACCCGGGCGCACACTCCAACCCACGAGGCGCCGAGGCGGCGTTGATGCGCCAAGACGTCGCTGCGAAGGGTGCGGTTGAGATGCCTCACTTGGGCGCGTGGTGCGAAGGCCAGGGTCCCGTCGGCCGCGAAGGGAACACTGAAGACCGTGTCCTCGCCCGGCCAAAGGTCTTCGGGAAACCCGCCACTGTGCTCGAACGTCGCTCGTCGGATCAGCAGGTTGCAGCCGGCTGCGTGACCGATGGGTATTGTGCGATCCGGCACCCATTCCAGGAATTCCAACATGTAGGCGGCGGTGCCCCATGGACTGTTCGGGGTGCCATTGAGGACCGCTCCGGCAACCAGTTCGATACCGGGAGTAAGGGCACCTTCGAGTTCATCGAGCCAGCCTGGCTCCGGAATTGTGTCGGCATCGAGGAAAGCCAGCAGATCGCCGCGTGCGCTCGATGCACCCAGGTTCCGCGCACGCCCGGGGAGCGTGCGCTCCCCCAGGGAGACGACGCGGAGCCAGGGCCACGCTTGCGCGAGGCGCAACCCCTCCCCGGCACCCGTGCTATCAACAAGCACCACCTCGTGGTTCTCTGCGGCGACGTGCGCTCCAAGCGCCTGAAGCACGCGCGGCAGCGTCGCGTGCGCCCTGTAGGCCGGGATGATTACGCTTATTCTCAGATCGGTCACGGCACGGCCACTGGCGGCGGCAGGCGCTCCGGGTCGGCGGCGCCTGGCGCGAGTATCGCAGGCCGTCGCGGGCGTTTGGGTCCTCCACGCGGGTAGAATTTCTCGTCCCGATCCGTGCGCGATTCAACATCACCGCAGCGAGCCGGTCGAACGAGCATCCCTGTCGAAGCTCGGTTGCGGCGTTGACCCGGTCGCCCGACCGGTTCAGTCGCCTGCGCACGCTTGCGAGGCTCATCACTGCGCGGTGGCCTAATCCCAGATGAGCGTCGCTCCCCTACGTCTCGGTATCGCCGGATGTGGCATGGTCGTCGAGCGCGGGTATCTCCCCGCCCTGGCCGGGTTGCGGGACATTCGACTCGCTGCCGTCGCCGATCCGGTCCGCGATCGCCATCGGGTCGCGGGCGGTGTCCCGGGCTACCGCAAACTTGAGGAGATGCTCGCGGCCGAGCACCTCGAGGCTGTGCTGATCTGCTCGCCGCCGGAATTGCACCTCGAGCACGCCGAGGCGTGTACCGCCGCAGGGATCCCGACGCTCGTCGAAAAACCCCCGGGCCTGAGCCTCGACCACGCCTGCAAACTTTCGGCTTTGCGTCCCGAGCCGGCGATCGGTTTCAATCGCCGGTTTGCGGGCGGTCTTCCAGTCGGCTCGCGCCGGGTCGCCGCGCCGAGTCGCGTGACGGCGATCTTTGACGCTCCGCCTGGGGATTGGGACCGCGGGCATTGCGCTGCGGATGCTCTGTGGGACTATGGCTGTCATCTCGTTGATCTCACCTGCTGGATCGCCGCCGCGAATCCGCTGCGGGCCCGGGCGATCGATGTCTCGCGGTCGCGCGCGAGCTTTGAGGTCGAAATGACCGATGGGCTCAGGCTCCACGCCGAGTGCGGCGTCGCAGCTCACTACCGGGAGTTGATCGACATCCGCGCCGTAAGCGGCGAGACGCGCACATGGCGATGGCCACCGCCGGCTCACCGAGACGTGGTCGCTCGTCTCGGCAGGCGACCGTCGCCCCTGATCAGCTCCTGGCGTGCCCAGCTCCGAGCGTTCGCCGGCGTCGTTCGCGGCGCGAGCGCCGGACCGTTGGCCCTCGCGGGCGAAGGCATTCGAGTGATCGCAGCACTCGAGGCCGTTCAGGCCTCGGCGGCTGCTGGCCAGGACTGGGTCATCGTCCCGGCAGGTCCCCGTCGGCAAGATGAGCTCTCCGGTTGAGCTCCAAATCCGTACGCAAGATCGTTGCCCCCCCGTGGCCCAGCAGCACGCCTATCGCCTCTCCCACGGCGTGCACCGCGATCCCGGCCGCCATGGCGGCAGCAATGCTTCGCCGCCGAGACGGCATCACCCGTTGGACGTCGGCCATACGCAGGCGCAGCGCCATCAGTGCGTTCCAAGGACAGAGCAACGCATTACATGCGCGTCGCGCGCGGGACCAGCGCGCGTGCCGAGCGCGGCCGGCGCCCCACACGCGTCCGCCGACCCAGGCATGGATCATGTGGGAGCTAAGGCGCGAGGGGTTGATGTGGCCCGCCACAGCAGCCGCCTCGAGGACCAGCGTGTGCCCAGCCTCCAACAGGTCGCCGTGCAGCAGTCCCTCAGTCTCGAGCAGCGCCTCGAGCTCGGAGCCCAGGGGCAGCACGTCCCGACGGTATGAGCACTGATGCCAAGGCAGGTTCGCGCTGCGCCCCCCGGCGACCGGCATCGCAAAGGGCCCGAAGCTCTGAAGAAACGAGGCCCAGCTCACCGCCGTGGCCGGGTTAGCGTTGCGCAGCGTGCCGCCGACGACGGCCGCACCGGCGGCGTGGGCGTCGAGCCGCGCCTGCACCCAGCCGGGCTCGGGGAAGACGTGATCTTCGCAGTAGGCGACAACCGCACCGCGCGAGGCGCGGACCCCTGCGGCGATCGCCATCGAGCTTGTCGGCGCCGCGGCGCCCGCGACGACGTTCACAGTCTCGAATGCCGCGAGCTCAGGGTACGCGCGTCGCGCGGCCTCGACATCGGCCGCGACAAGCACGAGCTCAACCCCGGCGGTTGTTCCCTGCGCAAGCAGCGCGCCGAGCGTCTCACGCAGATCACCGTGACGGTCGATCACCACAACGCTCATCGCCGGGATGGACAAGTGCCAATCCTCTCACAGAGCTCAGGCGTCAATGATTCCGTTGAGCGCGTGCCCGAAGTCTCGCTATGCTGGCTGCGCTTGCTAGACAGCTGCTCGCTACCGACAAGTCTCGCGGCGCTGCGGCTCAAACCAGCGGTTGTTCGATGTTGAGTGAACCGTCGATCAGTGTCGTGCTAACTGCGCGCAACGCGGCGTGCACGATTGATGATCAACTCGCCGCGCTGGCGCGGCAGACCGTGCGTGTCCCATGGGAGCTCGTCGTGGTCGATAACGGCAGCAGCGACGAGACGGCCGCGCGCGTCCAGGCCTGGACGGGCCGGCTCCCCTCGCTGCGTTTGCTCGACGGACCCTCAACTCCTGCTGGGGCCGCATCGCTGAACGCTGGAGTCGCCGCCGCGGATGCCGACAGGCTCGCATTCTGTGACGCTGATGACGTCGTTAGCGACGGCTGGGTGCAGGCCATGTGCCAAGCGCTGAGTGATCATGGTCATGTCGCAGGCCCAATTGACCTTGCACGCCTGAACCCTCCCGAGCTCGTGTGGGGTGAGCATGTGGCGGCCTGGCGTGTCGGGCCTGTCCAACACAGCTTTCTCCCCTTCGCGATGACGTGCAACGCCGGTTGGCGCCGCGACGTACTGCAACGGGTCGGCGGCTTTTGGGAGCATCTGCGCTCGGGCTATGACCGGGACCTGTCGTGGCGCACGCAGCTGGCGGGCCACGGCCTGTGGTTCGAGGGTGCAGCGCTCGTTCACCGCCGCCAGCGCCAAGGCATCCGCGCCACCGCCCGCCAGCACCTCAGCTACGGACGTAACGAGCCCAACCTGATCGCCCGGTTCGCGCCGCACGGCATACGTCCGCGGTCGGCCAGGGAGAGCGCCCGGGCGTGGGCGGAACTGACGGCCCGTTTGCCATGGCTGCTGAGTCCTCACCGGCGCATCAGGTGGGTGGAGACCGCTGGGCTGCTGATCGGACGTTCGCTGCCGCTCACAGCGGTCGAGCGCGACTTCCTGCGCCGATCCCTGGCCGACCCCGATCAGGTGGCCACGCCCTGAGCTACGATCGGAGTTGCGCGCGCAGGGCGGTCGTCCGACGCCGGCGCGCTACCGGTGAGCTTCAGGCTCGCAGCCCGATTCGTGCTCGCTGAACAGAGCGACGAAGGCAAAGGGAACAACCCAGACGCTACGGGGCAAGGCCGGCAGGTCTGGGCATCCCAACACACATAGCTCTGATCGGCCGGGCATGGAAGCCGGGCCGAATCGCCGGCCCGATTCCGGGCGTCGCGCGATCGTTTTGCGATCGAGATCACCGCGGAACGCCCCCGAAACACGTGAGGCGGCTGCGGTTCAGGCCGTAGCTGCGCTTGAGGTGGCTGTTAGGATGGCCGGGCAACGTGCGGGGCCCCTGCGCATACTGCGCCTGGTGCGAGTTCTACGATTGGCGCGGTTTGTCCGCAACGCCTTCTCGCTGGAGGGACTCCGGCCCGATCGCGGGCGCCGCGCGATCGCTTTGCGATCGAGATCACCACGGGACACCCCGGAGGCACGCGGCCACCAGCCTCCCCGGAGCCCCGGTCCCGCCAGAAACAGCACCCACATCTACCGGACCAAGGCCCTTCATGAGGGAGAGAAGGGCCTTAACACCCCCAGTTTCGGGGCCAGCGCCCCACCTCGAGGCCTCACAGCGGAGGGGGAGGGATTCGAACCCTCGGTACCGGGGTCACCGGTACAACGGTTTTCAAGACCGTCGCATTCAACCGCTCTGCCACCCCTCCGGAGTCCGAGAATGCTAACCGGGCGGAGGAGCGACTCCCGCCGCTGGCGTGCCTGACTGCTGCGCGAGCAAGCGTCTACGCGCGGGCGGCAACGGCCTCGATCTCGTGCCATTCGCCGGGTTCGAGGAAACGCGTGCTCACGCCGCGCTCCGCTGCTCGGGCCCTGATCTGCTCGGCGGCATCGGCGACGGGCCGGTAGTACTCGGGGTGCTCGAACGTGCGGTTGTAGTGGATCGGAACCATCAGATGGGTCCGGAGCACGCGCGCTGCCTCCACGGCTTGGTGCGGCGTCATGACGGCCGGTACGGCGGCTGGGGGTTTCAGATGGGGGTAGGCGATTTCGACCCCGTTGGCGGGCAGGCAGGCGATGTCGATCTGGTCGTGGGCGAGGGCGATGTCCCACCATGCACCGTGCCAGAGCGTGTCGCCGCCGTGGAAGACCGACACGCCCTCGGCCTCGATCATCCAGGACACCTGGGGCGAGCCCAGGCCGTCGGAGGCAAACTTCGCTGTGGCGACGAAGGGGCCGACCTCGACTGTGTCGCCGGCCCTGCACGAGCGCACGTCGAGCGAGCAGTCGGTGAACGCTCTCTCCGCCTCTCCGGTCGCTACCTCGTCGAACTTGGACATGGCCTCGCGGCGCTCGGGCCGCAGCACGATCCCGTCGGGGGAGAGGGCGCCCGCGATCGCGGTCACGTCCGTGTGGTCGCGGTGCAGGTGGGTCACGAGCGCTGCGCAGGCGCCTCCTGGGTCAGGTGTGATCAGCTCGTCGCGCTCTTCGCCGAAGAAGTGGGCAAGGACTCCTGGATCGAGCAGGTGGTCCACGACCAAGCGCTCCCCCCTTGCCTCCAGCTCCACACCGGCCCAGCCAAGTCGTCGCAGTCTCACGTGATCGCCTCCTGAATTGATGGTGTTGCCCCCAACGAGCTTAGCGCACGATCGTACGCTAAGATGTGAAGGGTGCCGCGAGGATCACGCGAAGCAGCAGCTTTGACCCGAGCGTCGGTCCTCGATCGGGCCGCGGCGCTGGGGTCGGTCGAAGGCCTCGAGGTGCTCAGCATCGGTCGGCTGGCCGACCAGCTTGGTCTCAGCAAGAGCGGCGTAATCGGCCACTTCGGCTCCAAGGAGCAGCTGCAGCTCGCCGCGGTCGAGGTTGGGATCGCGCGGTTTCGCAAGGAGGTTTGGGAGCCCGTTGCACGCTCTGAGCCTGGGCTCACGCGGCTCCGCCTGCTCGCCGAGGCCTGGCTCTCCTATCTGGAGCGCGACGTCTTCCCTGGCGGCTGCTTCCTCACTGCGGCCTCGCTTGAGTTTGATGACCGACCGGGAGTCGTGCGCGACGCGATTGCCTCGGCTTGGCGCCAATGGCTCGACCTGATCGAGCATGACGCGGCCACAGCCCAAGCCCGCGGCGAGCTCGCAGCGACGGACCTCACCCCGTCCCAGATCGCATTTCAACTGCATGGGTACGTCTTTGCGGCCAACTGGGCCAGACGGCTGTGGCGGGCACCGGACGCAATTGACGAGATCCGCAAGGCAGTCGCGCGGCTACTCGCGCCCGCCGGCCCTAGCCAGGGTCTGGGTGAATCGGGCGACGAGTGATAGCAGCCCCGCGATCAGACCTCAGTGGCCGTTCTCTAGACTGGCCGGGTCCGGAGAGGTGGCCGAGTGGCTGAAGGCACTCGCCTGCTAAGCGAGTATGGGGTTCACACTCCATCGCGGGTTCGAATCCCGCCCTCTCCGCTAGGAATTGATCAGGCCGCGCGTTTGAGCGCAAGATGTGTGCATGGGCATCAGTCTGAGACCAGGGCCACCGCGGCGGTGACGAAGGACACACGCCTCGTCTTGGTGCTGCTGCTCAATGTCGCGATGGTGGCGGCCCTGGTGGTGGTCGGTCTAGCCTCGCATTCGCTTGGCGTGTTGGCCGCAGGCGGGGACTACGTGGGCGACGCGACTGGCGTCGCACTCAGTCTTGTGGCCTTGCGCATCAGTCGGCATGTGCATGGTCATCCACGGGCCACGTCCTACGCTGCGCTCGTCAACGCCGCGTTTCTGCTGCTCGTGACCGTCGTCGTGATCGTTGAGGCGCTGAGGCGCCTTATCACGGGCACGCCTCATGTCGAAGCCCTGCCGGTGATTGTCGTCAGCGTGATCGCGGGCGTGGTCATGGCTTTCTGTGCGCTCCTCATTGGGACGGTCGAGAGTGACGACCTGAATATGCGCTCCGTCATGCTCGACACGCTGGCTGATGGCATATCTGCGGGCGGTGTGGCGATTAGCGGAGCCATCATCCTGGCCGCCCAGGGCGCTTTCTGGCTTGATCCGGCCGTGGCGCTCGGCATTGCGCTGATCATCGCCTACCACGCGATCAGGCTGATCCGAGACGTTCGGGCAGCCCTGCGAGCAGGCCCGGACAGCAATACCGGTGTGGTTTAGGGCTCGCCCGCGTGACTCAAGCAGCCGTCTATCCAGGCAGCTTGTCTGCCAGGACGTCGATCTTCTCGACTGACGGCTCGGAGAACAGCACGCCGGTGTTCGGCCCCAGCGCCTGGCCGACCCCGCCCGCGAGGTGGGCGTCGCGCGCGGCGTCGTCGGGGAACACGTCGAACACTCCGAACGTGGAGGGGCCCATCTGGATTGCAAACCAGGCGACGGTCCCCGGCTCGTCCATCACGATCGTGCGGGCTCCCTCGAGAAAGCTCGCCAGCTCCGCCTCCTTACCGGGAAGCGCCTCGAGGCGCACCAGTAGTGCCTTCTTCACCATGCCTTCAGCTCCTTTGGCTCGTTGCGTGGTTATGTGCTGCACAGTTCACTGCGGGTCCTCGACTTCGATCTCGCGCAGCCGGTGGTCGTCGACGTCGTAGACGAAGCCGCGGACCCGGTCTCGATGCGGCAGGAACGCGGACCGCCGCACGCGCAGGACGGACTGGCGCACGTCGGCCTCGACGTCGCTGAAGGACTCGATTGCAAACGCCGGCGCGACCCCGGTGGCCTGCTGCAGCTCGGCGCGAAACCCGTCGTCGGTCAGCGTCTGCATTCCGCAGTCGTCGTGGTGGATCAGCATCACCTCGCGGGTCCCCAGGCGGCGTTGGGAGACGGCGAGCGAGCGGATCACGTCGTCGGTGATGACCCCGCCTGCGTTGCGCAGCACATGTGCCTCCCCGTGGCGCAGGCCGAGCGCTGCAAAGACGTCCAAGCGCGAGTCCATGCACGTCACGATCGCCAGGCTGCGGCTGGGCCTGACGTCGTGATGCTGGGCGGGCAGAGACGCGGCGAAGGTGCGGTTGTTGGCGAGCAAGGCATCGATTACATCCACCGCTGGCACCCTAGCCGTGATCAGTCGCGCGCGCGAGAAGACTGCTGGCTCGACATTCTGCGTGCCGCGTGAGAGAGTGCGCCAATGAGGAGGAGCCAGCAGGCCTCGCGGCGAGCGGCGCGGTCACTTGCGACTGCTGGTGTGCTTGCAGCTACGGCGCTGCTCCCGGCGGTGGCGGCGGCTGCTTCGCCGAGCACCACTGCGAGGTTCAGCGCTCGGGCAGCGTCGAGCAGGTTCAGGTCACGGGCACGGCGCCCGGGGCTCGCCTCGGCCTGGTGGACCGGCGCGGCCGCCGCGTTGCCCTGCGGGCGGCGGACTCCCTGGGCGGACTCGTCTTCCGCGGCGTCAAGCCTGGTGTGGGCTACACCGTCCGTGCTGGGCGCATGTCCTCGGCGGCGCTGCGCGTGCTGTCGAAGCGCTCGGCTCCCCCCAGCACGCGGATCTACAACCAGACGATCCCGGCCTCGGGCTACGGATACCTGACGACGCGCGACGGCACGCAGCTGGCGATCGACGTTCACCTGCCCTCGG
>JBPCQX010000242.1:0-8725 GCA_050997675.1 Solirubrobacteraceae bacterium | reverse complement strand
CTCCCACAACCAGTCCGGCAGCCGCCAACCGTCATCACGACTGACAAGACCCATCACACACCTCCTGATCGAGTGGCACAATGGCCGGCCAATCCGAACATTCGACGCGCTCTACATAACTCCTATCGGGCTACGCCCTTAGCCTCGATCTACCGTTCTGTGATCGGGTGTCGTCCGGTGCTGGGGTTTAAATGACCTCCTGATCAGGCAGAAAGCTGTCGTGTCGGGCGACGGCGGGCCTGCACAGGAGGTCACCATCATGGTGAAGGGTCTGCCGGACGCTACGCGGGTCGTGTTCGATGACGGGAGGGCGGTCGCGAGCGCGGGCGTGCTGCTCCCCGCGGTGCTCGCTGATCGCCTCGGCATCGAGGCGCTGATCGACCGAACCGTTGATCTTGGGCAGCGGCCCGGCGGGGCGAACCCGGGACGGAAGGTGATGACGTTGCTGAGCGCCATGATGCTCGGGGCCGACTGCATCGATGACTGCGAGCTGTTGCGCTCCGGGCAGACCAGCCAGGTACTCGGGCATCGGGTGGCAGCACCCTCGACGCTCGGGACGTTTCTGCGCGCGTTCACCTTCGGACACCTACGACAGCTCGACAAGAAAGCGCACCTGACCCAGGCGCACGCCCCGCCGAGACCGACCGCAAACGCTGCACCTGGCCTCGGCCTGCCCAACGGCCCCCGCGCGGACGCCCTCAACAAGACGCCGGAAGCGCGACGACTTCGACTGGCCCCACCACGACCGCCTGAACTGGCCCCACCACTCTCACCACCAAGCATTCAGCCCGCCAGCTACCTCACGGGCACCCTAACGGTGGATCGAGGCTAAACCCGAATAGTCGGAGAGATAAGCGGAACCGCAAAAATCGGAGACACGCCGAAAAACACGAAAACCCCGCGATTTGCAGGGCTTCCGTGCTATAGCGGGGGCGGGATTCGAACCCGCGACCTTCGGGTTATGAGCCCGACGAGCTACCAGACTGCTCCACCCCGCGGCGGACATCGAAGTTTAGCAAGCAAATCGCTGCCGATCGAGCGCCGACCGTGCGGCGGGGCGCAAGTTTCGCCTCACGCCACGCGCGCCGGCCCCACGCACGGGACACTGGATCGCGATGCGCGTTGCAATTCTCGACATCGGCTCCAACTCGACCCGTGTCTACGTCGCTGACGTTTCGCCGCTGCAAGAGATCACCGATGTTTACCGTCGCTCGCGCGTGACGCGGCTCGCCGATGGCCTCGAGCGCAGTGGGAGGCTGAACCCCGCCTCCATCGACCGCGTGCTCGCCACGCTCGACGATTTCACGTCAGCGATCGCCGAGCATGGAGCCGAGCAGACGCTCGCTGTGCTCACAAGTGCAGTGCGCGACGCAAGCAACGGGGCGCAGCTTCCAGCGCTGATCGCAGAGCGCTACGGCGTCAACGCCCGCACGCTGAGCGGTGAGGAGGAGGCAAGACTGACGTTTCGCGGCGCGCAATCCGGGCGTGTCCCAGGCGACCAGACCCCAACGCTCGTGATCGACATCGGCGGCGGCTCCACAGAGCTGATCGTCGGCGCCGGCGAAGCGGTCTCGTTCGCGCACAGCCTCCAAGCAGGTGTCGTGCGCCAGAGCGAGCGCCACCTCCATGCAGACCCCCCCACCACCGGCGAGCTCCACGCGCTGAGGGCCGAGATGCGCGAGCTGGTGGAGAGCGCTGTCCCGCCAGCAGTCAGGGTCGCCCCCACACGCGCGGTCGCCGTCGCCGGGACTGCCACCTCAGCCGCCGCGATCGACCAGGCGCTCGAACCCTACGACCCCGACATGGTTCACGGCCGCCAACTCGAGCTCGCGACACTCAAGCTGCTGCTCGCGAGGCTCGCAGCAATGCCGCTCGCCGAGCGCAGGCACACTCGAGGACTGCACCCCGACCGCGCCGCAGTCATTGTCGCCGGGCTCGCAATGTTGATCGAAACGCTCGCTGCGTTCGACCTCGATGCGTGCGTCGTATCCGAACACGACATCCTGCGCGGTGCCGCCCTGCTCGCGGCGAGCTTGCCGGCGAGCCAGAACCCGCTGGACAGATGATCGATTGCGCCACGGGAATCGAGGACCGATACTTCCGTAAGTCGGCCCAGCGTGTCGGTGCCCAACACGACGCTTGACGCCAATCGGCTGATCACATAGACCGGGCGCGCCGCATTGGCGGCCTTTCCCGCCCCCGGTACATATGGCCCGCTCGAGGCACCTACCCCCTGCCCGTCCCCGTTTGGGCCCCGCAAACGGAAGCCGCTCTCTCCCGGGGCGGCTTCCGTCATTCCGGGCCGCTCCGCGATCCAACGGCAGCGCGACTCAGGCGAGGTTCGAGCGGCGCGGGTATGCGACCGCCGGGTCAGTCAGCACGTTGACGAGTGCGGGCAGGCCGGACTCGAATGCGCGGGCAATCGCAGGCCTGACGTCCTGCGGTCGCGAAACGAGCTCGCCGTGGCAGCCAAGCGCCTCGACCACCTTGTCGTAGCGTGTCTCGGGACGCAGGTCCGCCGCGACGCTGTAGCCATAGAGGAACTCCATCGGGTGCTTCTCAAGGCCCCAGATGCCGTTGTTGCCCATAACACCCACCACCTGTACTCCGTGCCGCGCAAGCGTGTCGAACTCCATGCCTGAAAAGCCAAAAGCGCCGTCACCCAGGAGCAACACCACCTGGCGCTCGGGCCGCGCAAGCTTCGCCGCCAGCGCGTAGCCAGGACCGGCACCAAGGCAGCCGTAGGGTCCTGGGTCGAGCCAGCAGCCAGGCTCAAAGGACTCGATCACGCGCCCCGCGTAGGAGACGAAGTCGCCGCCGTCGCCGATCACGATCGCGTTGCGATCGAGCATCCCGGCAAGCTCGGCGTACAGCCGCATCGGGTGCAGCGGCGCGCGGTCGTCCGCGAACTCCGCCCGCTCCGCGGCGCGCTTCTGATCCTCCACTTCGCGCAACGAGGAAACCCATCGCGCGGTCGAGGGCGCGCCCTCCGTCGCCTCGCGCAGCGCATCGAGCGTCGCCTCGAGCGATCCGTAGAGCTCGGCAGCCACGGCCCGCGGGTGGGAGCGCAGCGGCTCAGCGGTGTCGATCACAACGATCTCGCAGTCCTCGCCAAACGCCGCGCCGAAGCCGAGCCGGAAGTCCATCGGAACGCCGATCACCAACGCCACATCTGACTCCGACAAGGCCTGCGAGCGAGCACGAGAGAAGAAAAGCTCATGGTCCGCGGGCACGCATCCGCGGGCAAGACCATTGAGGAAAGTGGGGATCCCGCGGCTCGAGATCAGCTCCAGCAGCGCGCTCTCGCCATGACCCCAGTACAGGTCGGTGCCGGCCATCACGACCGGCCGCTCAGCTGCACGCAGCAGCGCCGCTGCGCGCTCCAACGCGCCGCCATCCGCCGACGGCGCCGCACGGGGCGTGCGCTCCGCCCTCGCCTCCTCCTCAGCCTCCATGAACACCACATCCATCGGGAAGTCCAGGAACGTCGGGCCGCCGTGCGGCTCGAGCGCAACGCTGAGCGCCTCGTCGATCAGTCCCGGGATCTCCGCCGTGGCGCCCGCAGTCGTTGCGAGCTTCGTCAGCGGTGCGACGAACGGCACGTGGTCGATCTCCTGCAGCGAACCCTGGCCCCATCGCATCGCCGGCGCCCGTCCGCCAAGCACCAGCATCGGCGAGTTGTTCATCCGCGCCGAGCCGAGCGCGCTCATCCCGTTCGTCACGCCCGGACCGGCCGTCAGCGCCGCAACGCCCGGTGTTCGTGTGACCTTGGCCCAGCCCTCCGCAGCGAACGCCGCGGCGGATTCGTGGCGCACGTCGACGATCTCGATGCCCTCTTCGCGGCAGCCATCGTAAATCGAGAAGAGGTGGCCCCCGGAGAGGGTGAACAGCTTCGTGACGCCGTTGGCCTTCAGCCGCCGTGCGACTAGCCGGCCGCCGTGGAACTGGGTCGCAGACTCGGTTTCGGTTGCCATGGTGCGACTCTATCCAAACACGGCGCATACAGCTCAACGCTCTCGCGCTTGCCCTTCAGCTCCACCGGCGGTCGCGGCAGCAGCGAGTCGCGGCCGCCGCTCAACATGCCGCGCGTGCTCTGGGTGATCAGCACCGCGTCGCCGGTGTGCCGCGTCGCCTCCTCGACGCGGGCCGCAGTGTTCACGGTGTCGCCAATGACGGTGAAATCCAGCCGCCCGCCACCGCCGATGGTCCCGGCGACCACCGGCCCTGAGTTCACGCCAACACCGACGCACAGCGTCCCGTTGAAGTTCGCAGCGACAGCGTCGACGAGTTCCAGTGCACACCGGACCGCACGGTCTGCGTGGTCGGGCAACTGTTCGGGCGCGCCGAAGACCGACAGTAGGCCATCGCCGATGAACTTGTTGGCGTGGCCTCCGTGGCTGGCAATGATCGGCACGACCAGCTCGTAGAACTCGTTCAGCTGCGCGACGACCTCCGCAGCGCTCGCCCGTTCCGCAAACGCCGTGAAGTCCCGGATGTCAAGGAACAACACCGACACCACGACCTCCTCCCCACCGGCAATCGAGCCCTCGCGCATCACCCGGGCCGCGAGGTGCGGATCGACAAACGCTCCAAAGGCCTCGCGCAGGCGCTCGCGCTCCTCAAGCCCCGCGACCATTTCGTTGAACGAGTTGGCCAGCACCCCCGTCTCGTCGCCGGAGATCACCGGCACCCGCACCGAATAGTCGCCGCCAGCCACGCGCCCAGTTGCTCCGCGCAGGTCAGAGAGCGGCTCCAGGATCGAGCGCGAGAGCAGCACTGTCAGCTCGAGCGAGATCGTCAGTGCCACTGCGAGCGCCGCGCCGACATCGACTCCGAGGTCGGCGATCCGCCCGTGTCCCCTGGTCGACAGCCCGGCAACGATGACGCCGCACACCACGTTGATCGCGGGGATCGCCACCATCAGCTTGACCTTCAGCGAGACACCGGTTTGCGTCGGCGCGATCCCATCAGGCAAATCAGGAGAGATCTCCTCGAGCACCGGTCGCACGATCAACTCCGTCGCCAGGTAGCGAACGAGAGCGCCGTAGAGCAACACCACCGCCGCTGCGGCGAACAGCACCGGCAGCGCATAGAGCGCCAGCCCAAGCTCCGCCCAGACGTACACCGCGATCGGTCCCACGTTCATTGCAATCGCCAGCAGCGCGCCGCGCCGGCGCGCGAAATCAAGCGGCAACCCCGCCAGCGCTCGCCACGCCGCTGCAGCGCTCTGCGGATCGCGGGCGCCACGCAGCCACGGATCCGCAGCGCCCACAAGACGAAAGACCAGCCGCAGCGAAAGCACGTTCTCGACCACCACAAGCGCCGCCGCAACCGCCAAGATATGGAGCAGTTGGTAGCTCGAAAGGGGCACGTAGAGGCTCAGCAGTCCAACGCCTCCGAGCACGATCAGGAACGTCAACTGAAATTGGGCAAATAGCATCACCCGCGGATAGCGCGGTCCGAGCCTGCGGTAGGCGACGCGCAGCGGCTTGCGCAGAATGTCCATCGCGCCCATTAGTCTGACGGACAGCGGGAATGCCCGGGGTGGGACTTGAACCCACATACCCCTTAGGGGCCGCCGGGTTTAAGCCGGCTGCGTATGCCATTCCGCCACCCGGGCCGGGCAGTCAAACCAGCGTAGGGCAAGCGCTCGCTGATCGCTGCTTGGCCTCAACTCTTGGTCGTTCCGGTGGGCCGCGCGGGCAAGGGCCAGCCGGGAGGCCCGCGGAGCGGAACATCTCCCCGTAATGGCACGCAAGCAAAGCGCAACTAGAGCATTGCTACGGTGTCCCCAGACGTCGAGTGGAAGTATCAGCCCTCAAACATCAGCCGCTTGCACTGCGCGGGCCCACGCCGCTCCTCCGGCTGGCTTCCGACGAGCAGCTCGTCGCGCTGATCAGACGCGGCCAGCACTCCGCTTTTGAGGCGCTCGTCGGGCGCTATCAGGCGCGTCTGCTCGCTTTCTGCCGCCACATGCTGCGCTCCCAAGAGGACGGCGAGGATGTGCTCCAGGAGGTCTTTGCCGCCTCGTTCAACGCCCTGCTCGCCGACGAGCGCGTGATCAACGTACGGCCATGGCTCTACCGCATCGCTCGCAACCGCTGCCTGAACCACATGCGCCGCACCGCGGCGATCGGCGTCGACTCGATGGACGTGATGTTCGCCGACCAGGGCCAATCGACATTCGACAAGGTCACGCGGCGCGAGGACTTTCGCCTGCTGCTCGGCGACATCGGTCATCTGCCCGAGACCCAGCGAACGGCGATCGTCCTCCGCGAGATGGACGCATTGTCATACGAGCAGATCGCCGAGGCGATGGAGACCAGTGTGCCTGGCGTGAAGTCGCTTCTGGTGCGGGCGCGGGTGTCGCTCGCAGAAGCCGCCGAGGCGCGCAAGCTCACGTGCGACGAGGTTCGTTTGGAGCTCGCGGCAATTGCCGAGGGGCTCGCTTCGATGAGCGCTCCGTTCCGTCGCCACATCAAGCAGTGCGAGCGTTGCGGAGCCTTCCGCAAACAGCTCCGCGCAAACAACAGGGCAATGGCAATCGCGCTTCCCATCGGTCCGCTGATCGTTGTCAAAAAGCTGCTGCTCGCGAAGGCCGGCCTCTCGTTCGGTGGCAGCGGCGCGAGCGCGACCAGCGCCGGCGCCGGGATGGCTGCAAGCGCAGGGGCAGGCAGCGGCGCCGCCGGGGCCCTGACGGCCGGCGCGCTCGGCACAAAGGCCGTCGCAAGTCTCGCGGCCGCAGCGCTGGTCACTGCAGGAGCCGTCGAGGTACGTCACACAAGCGCTCACCACGGGCGCGTCGCCACCGCCCCTGTGGCCAACCTGCCCGTCCGTCCCGCCGCCCCCGCAATCCTCTCCTCAGAAGCTCAGCCGCCTTCCGTCGAGCGAGCCCGCCCGGAGCGTCGCCGCCCTGCCCTTCGCCCCCGGACCGCCGCAACCCCTCACCTCGCGCAACTGCCGCCCAAGCCGATCGCGCCGCCGTCGAACCCGCCCCCACCGCCCGCGCCACCGCCTCCTCCAACGACGCAGGAGGTCTCTGCCACGGCCGTGCTGCCGCCACAGCCGCCATCCGCGCCGCCCGCCGTCCCCACCGCGTCGCCCCCACCGGTGAACCCGGTGCCCGCTCCGACGCCGCCGCCTCCGCCGACAACGACCACCCCCACCGCACCCGCTCCGCCCGTTGGCACGATTCCCAGTCCCGCGCCGCCGAGCACCGCCCCCAGCGGCTCGACCACCCGTCCCTGAGCCTCGCCTCGCCTCAGGAGCCGAAGCGGAAGGAGCGCAGTGGCTCCAACAAGACATCGTTCACCGAGACCTGATCCGGCGTGGGATCGACTGCCGATGGCTCAATCGTCATCGTCATCGTGACGCCGTCCTGCGATCCGACGAGCCCCGGTGTGAGCAACACGATGCGGGTGAACCGGCGCCCTGACCCGCTACCGGCAGCGAACGTAAACGTGTACCCGTTGGTCGTGTTGACGCGCGTCTTGCCCTCGCTCTGCAGCAAAAAGTCAGGCGTGCGCGCGGCAAGCGCCGAGATGTAGGCCCCGGCATACAGCGGCTCGACTCCGCTGACCTCGCCTGAGTACCGCGGCAGGTGAAGCGGCGAGACCACAAAACTGGCGCCGGCCCCCTGGAGCCGCGCGTACTCGCCGAAATGCGGTGCAGCGCGGTGCAGCGCTCTCGGGTAGCGAAAGTTGAAGCTGGTCGCCCGGCCGTGATGGACCACCCAGCCGTCGCGCGGGTAGAGAATTGCGACCGCCGCCAGGAGCGCCAGCAGCAACACGGCGAGGATCTCGAACGCTCGGCGCCGGCCCGGCGATGCCCGCCGCCAGCGCGGAGCGAGCAGCTCCACGAGCGTTGGCCCGAAGCCTTCTTTCAGGAGCGGCGTGGCCACCCCGGCAGTCTAGTAGCCAGTCCGCCGACGCTGCGAGCCAAGAGCGAACTTCAGATTGCGGCAGAAGGGGCCGATAAAGCTTGTAGCGAACACCACATGAAACCATGCAAATTGCCAGCACAATCCAATACGACCCAGCCCGTCGACGCCTCTGGATTCTCGGCCAGCGCTGCCACCACGGCGCAGCGGGAGCGATCCTCGCCGCCGCCGGCGGCTCGCTCGTAGCCGCGAAGCACACGCTTGCGCCGAGTCGAAAGTCGATCGCCGCTGCCCACGCCGGCGCACACGCAATCGTGATCGCCAGCGTCGGTGGCGTGCTCATGCTCCACGACCGTCGAGACCACGCGATCTGGTTCGAGCGAGGGGTTGGCTCGCAGCCGTAGCCTTTGCCATGGCGAGCGTTGAGTCACGCGAGCACGCGCTGTGCGCGCGCTCGGCATGACTCACACTCGCCGGGCGACGCCGCGGCTGGCTGGCTCAGGAGCTGAAGGGGCGCTTGCGTAGCCGCAGACCGCGGCGGCACCCCTGGGGCGTCGCGCAGGCGCATGGCCAGCATCGACACCGCGCCCCGCACTGACACCAACCACCAGGTGCGACCCGCGCACTCGCGTCTCCGCAGGCCTTAGGCGCCAATCGAGAACATCGACTCCAGGTCGTGCTTTGAGAAGGCCGCAAAGGCAACCATCGTCTGTGTCCTGGCGATCCCCGGCAGCTTGCCGATGCCCTGGGTGACGATCTCAGCGAGGTGCTCGTGCCGCGCGACGCGGACGATCGCGACGAAGTCCCACTCGCCTGTCACCGAATACGCCTCGGCCACGCCCTCGA
>JBPCQX010000190.1:0-23187 GCA_050997675.1 Solirubrobacteraceae bacterium | reverse complement strand
CGGTCGTGCCGCTGCCGCCGGCCGCCACCAGCACCGTCTGGGCCCCGCCCTCGACTGCCGCGGCGATCAGCTCACCGGTGCCGCGCGTGCTCGCCTGCTCGGGGTCAAGGCCCGCCGTCAGCCCGCTCGCCTGCGCGACCTCGACGAGCGCCAGCTCGCCGTCGCCGAGCAGCGCAAAGCCCGCAGCGATCGCCGCGCCGCCGGGCCCGCTCACGCGGGCGGCGGCGCTCTCGCCGCCGAGGCGGGTCAGCAGCACCTCCATCGTGCCCTCGCCGCCATCGGCAACCGGACACAGGTCGGGTGGCTCCAAGCCTGCACTTTCGAGTCCGCGCCCGATCGCCGCTGCGACCTCGCTTGCGCGCAGGCTTCCCTTGAAGGAGTCAGGGGCTACGAGCACGGGGGGCACGAGTGCGCCATCCTGCCACGCGTGGAGCTGCGCCGCTCGACGCTAGCCGTTTAGCGGAAGCTGCCACCAGCCAACGTCGCGCCAGGCTCCGAGCTTGTGGCCGACCTCTCGAAAGGTGCCAACCGAGCTGAAGCCGAGCGTTTCGTGCAGCGCGACCGACGCGGCGTTGGGGAGTGTTATGCCAGCCACGGCAAGGTGGAACGGGGAGGACTGAAGCGCTTGGATCGTCGCCTCATAGAGCGGGCGTCCCAGCCCGCGCCCGACGTGCGCGCGGTCCATGTAGATCGAGCTGACGACTGTGGAGTCATACCCGCGGCGCGGGAAGAGGCGGCCAGTGCTGGCGTAGCCGATCAGCTCGCCGCGGTCCACGCCGACGTGCCACGGAAAGCCGTGTTCGGCGGCTGACTCCCAGGTCGAGTTCCACTCCTGTGCGGACGGCGCCTCCAGCGTGAACGTGGCGGCGCTGTGCTCGACGTACCAGCGGTAGACCGCGGCAATCGCCTCCAGGTCTGCTGGCACGGCAGCGCGAATCTCCATCAGCTGTCGAGCTGCGTCATCAGGCACTCCTCGGGCGCCTTGTCTTGGCGCCAGCGCAGGATGCGGGTGCCGTGGCGGATGCGACCGTCGCTGCGGTGGTCGAACGTGATCTCGACGACCAGCTCGGGACGCAGCGCGACCCATTCGAGCTCGCGACCGTCGGTCCAGCGGCTCGGCTCCGCGGCGCCGCGCTCGCCTGTCGCGTAAGGGCGCAGCTCCTCCACGAGCTCGCGCTTTCGCTTTGCGCTGAGGCCCGACGAGTGACCCACGGCGCGCAGTTCGCCTGCTTCGTCGTGCAGTCCGAGGATCAGCGATCCCACGGTGTTGGCGGCCTTGCCGGGGCGGTAGCCGATCACCACGCAGTCGATCGTGCGCACGCGCTTGACCTTGACCATCGCGGTCCGTTTGCCCGCAGCGTACGGCGCGTCATTCAGCTTGGCGACGACACCCTCGCCGTCCCCGGCCAGCCAGCCTGCGGCCACCTCCGCGTCGGCTGTCAGCGGCGTGAGCTCGAGCCCGGCGATCGCCTCCAGCCGCGTCCGGCGGTCGGCAAAAGCAGATTCCAGCAGCTCCTCGCCCTCCTGCTCGAGCAGGTCGAAGGCGAGAAAGTGAGCCGGCGTCTGCACGGACAGCAGCTCGACGCGTGAGGCGGCCGGATGGATTCGCTGCTGCAGCGCGCCGAAGCCCCCGTCGCGCACGAGAATCTCGCCATCGGCGACGTACCTGCCTGCCGGCAGCGAAAGCTCTGGGAAGTAGCGGCGCAGATCCTTGCCGCCGCGCGACTGGATCTGCAGCTCTGCGCCTGGGCTGACGAACACGATCGCGCGAAATCCGTCGTACTTGGGCTCGTAGAGCCACTGCTCGCCCCGCGGCAGCTCTGACTTTCCGCGCGCGAGCTGAGGTTGGATCTCCCCGAAGCGCATCAGTCGCTGCGCGGCGCGGCGCTCGGACCGCGTAGCTGGCGTAGGAGGCGGTCGGCGGCGCGGGGAGACAGATTGTGCAATGCGCCAAGCAGACGCACGAGCGACGGGTAATGGACGCTGCGGGCGTCGCGCTCGACCGCCTTGACCACTTTCCGCGCCAGCGCCTCGGGCGCCGCCGCGCGGTTGCCGCCGCGATACCACGCGGGCATCGTCTGTTTTTCGTGGTCGTGCAGCGAGGTCGCGATCTCGCCAGGGTAGGCAACGGTCAGCGACACGCCGCTGCCGGCCAGCTCGTGGCGCAGCGCCTCGCCGAACATCCTCTGCGCCGCTTTCGTCGCCCCGTAGACCGCCGCTGAGGGAAACGAGCGCAGGGCGGCGCCGGAGGAGACAATCACGATGTGCCCGCGGCCGCGATCGAGCATCCCCGGCAGTCCCGCGTCGACGGTATAGAGCGTGCCGAGCCAGTTGACCCGCGTCATCCGCTCGGCGTCCGCCAGTGGCTGGCTGGCGAAGGGCGCGTAATGGGTGATCCCGGCGTTGGCGACGAGCAGGTCAACTGCGCCGAAGCTCGCCACCGCTCGCGAGACGGAGGCGGCGTCGCCGACATCGCACTCGATCGCGTGGTGCGGCCCTCCGGGCAGCTCAGCGACCAGGGCTTCGAGTTCACCGACGGATCGCGCGGCCAGCCCCAGTTGGGCTCCGCGCCCGGCGAGCTCTGCCGCGAGCGCGCGGCCGATGCCCCGGGATGCACCGGTGATCAGGGCGCGCGTACCAGCCTGGATCCGCATCGTGCGATCCTATCCTGGCCCCCGAAACCAGGAGAGCCGTCCATTGCACGCAGACCTGATCCAGCCCGACGAGTCCGCCTTCCACCTGGAGCTGACCGCAGCGCAGCTGAAGATCACGCACACCGCGCTCCACGCGCTGCTTGACGACTTCGGCCACGACGAGAAGACCGTCCGGCGCGTGATCCAGGAGGTGCTCGACAAACTCCCCGATGCGGGCGCGATTCGCGCAATCGATCTCGAGAGCGGACGCTAGGATCGGACACGTGGAGGCGACCGAAGCCGAGGAGGAATACCTGCAGACGCTGTTCTGGCTCAGTGAGGCTCGCCTGGCGATGACGGGCGCCAATGTCGCCCGCGCGATGCAGCTGTCTGCACCCACGGTGCACGAGATGGTCGGCCGCCTCGAGCGCGACGGCTACATCACCCGCGCTGCGGACAAGGCGATCTCCTTTACCCCGGACGGCGAGCGCCACGCGGCGGAGATCGTGCGGCGCCACAGACTGATTGAGCGGTTCCTCACAGACGTCCTGCAGATCCCGTGGGATGAGGTCCACGAGCAGGCCGAGCGACTCGAGCATGCGATGTCTCCGGTGCTGGAGGAGCGAATGCTGGCGGCGATCGGTGACGCCAAGACGTGTCCCCATGGACATCCAATCCTCGCCGGCTCTCGGATCGAGGGGGTGCCGCTGGCGGACGCCGAGCTGGGCGCCCGCGTGCGCGTACTGCGCTTCGAGAACGAGGCTGAGGATCTGCTCCACTACCTGAAGGGCTCGGGACTGGAGCCCGGACTCGAGGGTGTGCTCGCCGCAGCTGACGAGCACGAGCTGGTGGTCGAGACCGCCGCCGGCCAACGCTGCACGCTCACGCGCAGCGTTGCTGAAACGGTGTCGGTGCTCGCCAACCCCTCGCCGCCCCCCCGCGTCGCGCTGCCGGAGCACCTCGTGCTTGGGCGCGAGCGCTACGGGCGCTAGGCGAGCGAGCGCGCAGCCTCGGCGAGCCGCACGATGCCCTCGTCGATCTGCTCGGGCGTCACGCCCGAATAGGCGAGCCGAACCGCGTCGTTGCCGCCTTCAAGCATGAAGTCGGTGCCCTTCACAAGCGCGACGCCGCGTTCTGCGGCTGCGGCAAAGAGCTCGTCGGCGCGCACGCCGTTCGGCAGCGTGACCCACATGAAGTAGCCGCCCTGCGGGCGCTCGAACACGGCGTCCGGCAGCTCGCGCTCCAACGCTGCGGCGAGCGCTTCGACGCGCTGCGACAGCGCCAGCTTGACGGTTTCGATCGAGCGCTCAAGCAGGCCAGCGACGCAGAACTCGTGCACGATCGACTGGGCCACCATGTTTGGCGAGATGTAGGTGTTCGTCCCCCGACGCGCGATCCGCGCGATCGTCTCCTCCGCGCCCACGAGATAGCCCACGCGGATACCCGGGCAAACCGTCTTGGAGAACGAGGAGGCGTACACCACGTTCGGTCCGCCCGCGTGCAGCTCGAGCATCGTCGGCAGCGGCTCGCCGCTGAAGCGCAGCGCGACATACGGGTCGTCCTCGAAAATCGTGAACTCGTGCTGCGCGGCCAGCTCGAGCAGACGCTTGCGCTTGGCGAGTGAGAGCGTGTAGCCGGCGGGGTTCTGGAAATTCGGAATGACGTGCGCCAAGCTCGCGCGAACCCCGCCCGAGAGTAATGTGGCGACTGCCTCGGCATCGATTCCGTCGCTCTCCAGCTGCACGGCGTGGAGGTCGGCGCCGCGCTCGCGCAGGGCCAGCAGGGTTCGGTCATATGTCGGTCGCTCGATGATTACTCCGTCGCCGGCGTCGACGAGCTCGTCGAACAGGAACGCGTCCGCCTGCATCGAGCCGTTCGTCACGAGCACCCGAGCCGGATCGACGCCGTGGCGTTCGGCGATCCACGCGCGCAGCGGCGGATATCCGACGGACGTGCCGTAGGCGGTGGTACCGGCGGGATCGTTGTCGAATGCGCTTGCCGCCGCCTGTTTGAGGCCCTGCACATCAACGATGTCGAGCGACGGGGCGCCGCGGGCGAAGGAGATCGACTGCATTGACGCCAGCTTACTGAGCGCCGAGCGTCTCGACGGCGATCTCCGCGACCTGCGTCGGGGTTCGCCCGACGCGCACTCCCTTCGCCTCGAGGGCCTCGGCCTTCGCCACCGCGCCTCCCTGCGAGCCGGAGACGATCGCTCCGGCGTGGCCCATCGTCTTGCCTTCCGGCGCGGTGAAGCCCGCGATGTAGGCCACGACGGGCTTGGAGACGTTGTCGGCGATGAACTCCGCGGCGCGCTCCTCTGAATCGCCGCCGATCTCGCCCGACATGACGATCAACTCCGTCTCCGGGTCGGCCTCGAACAGGGCAATGATGTCGATGAAACTGGAGCCGGGAACGGGGTCGCCGCCGATCCCCACGATCGACGAGTTGCCGAAGCCGCGCTGGGCCAACTCGCTGCCGATCTGGTAGGTCAGCGTGCCCGAGCGCGAGACCACGCCGACGTTCCCCTGCTTGAAGAACGAGGCGGGGATGATGCCGACGTTCGCCTTGCCGGGAGACAGCACACCAGGACAGTTGGGGCCGATCAGGCGCACGCCCGGCGTGCGCTGGAGGTGCGTGTAGACCCGCAGCTCGTCATGGGCGGGGATGCCTTCCGTGATCGCAATGATCGTCTCGATTCCGGCGTCGGCGGCTTCCAGGATCGAATCCGCGGCAAACGGAGGCGGCACGAAAACCATCGCGCAGTTGGCGCCGGTTTCCCGGGCCGCGGCGTGAAAGGTGTTGAAGACGGGGATGCCCTCGACGTCCTGGCCGCCCTTGCCGGGTGTGACACCCGAGACGAGGTTGGTCCCGTAGCGCTTGTTGTTGAGCGCATGGAAGGTGCCCTCCCGCCCGGTGATGCCCGACACGCACAGGCGGGTTTCGCTGCCGACGATCACGCTCATGCGCGCGAGAGCTCCACGACGCGCGCAGCGGCTTCGTCCATCGTCGCGGCAGAGTGCACGTTCGGCAGGTCGGCATCCGCGAGCAGCTTGCGCCCCGCGACATCGTTGGTGCCATCGAGCCGCACGACGAACGGGACCGTTGGGGTGATCTGCGCAAAGGCTTCGATCAGGCCCTTGGCGACCTCGTCGCAGCGGGTGATGCCGCCAAAGATGTTGAACAGCACCGCTTTGACCTTCGCGTTCGACAGGATCACCTCGACCGCAGCGGTGATCGCGTCGGCCTTCGACCCGCCGCCCGCGTCGAGGAAGTTGGCGGGGGCGCCGCCGTGCTGGGCCACGACGTCCAGCGTTGACATCACCAGCCCCGCGCCGTTGCCGAGGATGCCGATGTCGCCGTCGAGCTTGACGTAGATCAAATCGCGCTCCTTGGCCATCCGCTCCTGCTCATCCTCCCCCGAGATGTCGCGCAGCTCGGCGTTGTCGGCGTGGCGATATAGCGCGTTGTCGTCAAGCGTGACCTTGGCGTCGAGTGCTCGCACGTCGCGCTCGGGCGTGACGATCAGCGGGTTGACCTCCACGAGCATCGCCTCCTCGGCGACGAAGGTCTCATACAACTTGGCCAGGAAGGCGCCGATCGGACGGACCAGATCGGCGTCCACGCCGCCCTCGAACGCGAGCCTGCGCCCGTGAAACGGTTGGAAGCCGATCAGCGGATCGACGTGAAGCTTCGCGAGCGCGTCGGGGTCCTCGGCGGCGACGGCCTCGATGTCCATGCCGCCCTTGGTGGAGAAGATCACGAGCGGTGCCTTGGCGCTGCGGTCGAAAACGATCGAGGCGTAGTACTCGGCGGCGATCTCCGACGCGCCCTCGACCCACACCTCGTGCACCGTCAGCCCGCGGATGTCCATCCCCAGGATCGCCTCGGCGTGCTCGCGGGCCTGATGCTCGTCTGCCGCCACCTTGATGCCGCCCAGCTTGCCTCTGCCGCCGATCTGCACCTGTGCCTTGACGACGCACGGGAAGCCGATCTCAACGGCTGCGCGGACGGCCTCCTCGACGGTTGTCGCCGGCTTGCCGGCGGGCACCGGGATGCCGTGGCGGGCGAACAGCTGCTTGCCCTGGTACTCGAGAAGATCCATCAGCGGGCGCGGACTCTAATCGACGTTCATAATTGACGCTCACCCGAACCCGTAAAGGACGCTCCCGCCCAATATGCCCCTGCCAGCAAAGCCGACCTTCGTCACATTCGATGTCTATGGAACCCTGATCGACTGGGAGGCGGGTATCTGGACCGCCTTCTCTGCCGAAGCCGAGCGCGACGGTTTCACGCTCGAGCGCGACGAGCTGCTCGCGATGTTCCACGAGATCGAGCGCGACATCCAGGGAGGCTCCTACGAGCTCTACGCCGAGGTCCTGAGACGCACCGCGGTAGAGATCTCCAAGCGGCTCGGCTGGCCGCTCGAGCCCCCGCGCTCGGGCTTTTTGCCGGACTCCGTGCAGCGCTGGGCACCGTTCAAGGAGACGCGCGTGCAGCTCGACAAGCTCTCCAAGAAGTACAGCTTGGGCCTGCTTGCGAACATCGATGACAAGCTGCTCGGGCAGACCAGGCGCCACATCAAGACGGACTTCGACCTCGTCGTCACCGCCCAACAGGTCCGCTCCTACAAGCCCGAGCCTGCACATTTCACCGAGTGCGCAAGGCGCGTCGGCGGAAAGAAGGGCTGGGTGCACGTCGGCGCCAGCTACGTGCAGGACGTCGAGCCGTGCCTGAAGGCGAGGGTGCCGGTGATCTGGATCAACCGCAAGAAGGAGACGCTGGAGAGCGGGCAGCGAAAGCCGACCGCCGAGGTTCCCAACCTACGCGAAGCGGCGAAGCTGCTCGGCGTGGCCTAGGTCGCGCGGTGCGGGCGATCGGCGTCCACGAGGACGTCCTCGTCCTTTTCAGCCGCGTGTGGCAGACCACCTGCACGGTGGTCCGCAGCGGGGCGGAGGGCTTCGTGATCGACTCGCCGGTCTACCCCGACGAACTCGAGCTGCTCCCAGCGCTGCTCGAACAGGCGGGCTTTCCCTGCTCCGGCCTGCTCGCGACGCACGGCGACTGGGATCACCTGCTGGGAAGACTCGCCTTCCCGGGCGCCGCCGTAGGCGTGTGCGAGACCACGGCTGCGCGCCTCGCCGGGCAACTCGGAGCCCCGCAGCGCGAGCTGCGCGCGTTCGACGAGCAGCACTATGTCGACCGCGGCGGGCCGCCGCTCGCGCTCGGCCAGCTGGAGGCGCTGCCGGTGCCGGGCTACTGCGCGATCGGCGAGCTCGAACTCGAGCTGCATCCCGCCGACGGACACACCGACGACGGGATGGCCGTGCTGGTGCCATGGGCCGGCGTGCTGGTGTGCGGCGATTACCTCTCCCCGCTGGAGATTCCGCTCGTGTCGGGCTCGCCAGCGGCATATCTGGCGACGCTGGGCCGACTCGAGGCTCTGCTGGAGCGCGTTCACACCGTGGTGCCCGGTCACGGCGGGGTGCTCGACGCAACGCGCGCCCGTGCGATCGCACGTGAGGACCGCGCCTACGTGGAGCTGCTGGCGAGCGGCGGCAGTCCGCCGCTGCCGCTTGCGCGCGCCGGCGCCGAGCAGCGCCGCCTACACGCCGAGAATCTCGCGCGGCGTCGATGAGGCGCCGGGCCGCGCTCGCGTTTGCCGGCTACCTGGCGCTGTCGGCGCTGCTGATCGCGCGGCACGGGGTGCTGGATCCGGCGCATGCCTGCGTCTGCGCTGGAGGCGCAGACCCACCGACCTACATGTGGGCGCTGCGCTGGTGGCCCTACGCATTGACACACGGGCTGAATCCGCTCTTCACGCACCTCGTGTGGGCGCCCAACGGGGCCAATCTCGCGTCCGCGGCGCTGGTCCCGCTGCCCAGCGTGCTGCTCTACCCGATCACCGCTGCCTTCGGTCCGATCGCCGGCTACAACGCGCTGGTCGTCCTGAGCCCTGCTCTGGCGGCGACCGCGGCCTTCGCCCTGTGCCTGCGGCTGTGCGCGCGGACCGTGCCCGCGCTCGCCGGCGGCTACTGCTTCGGCTTCGGCAGCTACGAGCTCTCGCAATCGCTCGGACACCCGAACCTGATGCTCGTCGCGCTGCTGCCGCTGATCGTGCTGCTTGCGATCGATCGTCCCACGATGTCCCGCGCGCGATATGTGGCGCTGATGGCGGCCCTGCTGGCAGCCCAGCTGCTCAGCTCGACCGAGGTGCTCGCGAGTGCAGTTCTGTTCGGAGCGCTCGCGCTCGTGCTGGCGCGCCGGGTGCGGGCGCTGGCAGTGGACACGCTGCTCGCGGGCGCTCTGGTGGCGGTGATCTGCAGCCCGTACCTGTTCTACTCGGTGGTGCGCGCCGTCCCGCACGGCCCGGTTGACGCCGGCAATCGCCTCGCGGCCGATCTGCTGTCGCTCGTGGTGCCCGATCCGATCACGCTGCTCGGCGGCCGCGCGATCGATACCTCGGCAATCGCGAGCAACGTCGCCGAGAGCGGCGCCTACATCGGCATTCCGCTGCTGATCGCGCTGCTGCTCTATCTCCGCGACGCATGGGGAGGGGCGGCGGCGCGCGTGATCGGCGGCGTTGCCGGCGCCTCCGTGCTCGCCGCGCTGGGCTCGCATCTGTTGATCGCGGGCAAGCGCACGATTCCGCTGCCGTGGGATGCGCTCAGCCGACTACCGGTGCTCGAGAATGTCGTGCCTGATCGCCTGATCGTCTACGCCTGGCTTGCGCTCGCAGCGGCGCTCTCGCTGTGGCTCGCGAGGTCAGGAGCACGCTCGCGTTGGGCGCTCGTGCTCATCGGCCTGGTCCTCCTCGTGCCGGATGGTGGGCTGTGGAACGCCGCGCTGCGCCAGCCGCCGCTTTTTTCCACCTCCGCCTACAGACGTGTCCTGCGAGCCGGCGAGGTCGTGCTGGTGCTGCCGTTCGGCGGCAAGTCAAGCAGCATGTTGTGGCAGGCCCAGAGCGGCATGTACTTCCGCATGCCAGAGGGCTACCTGTCGGGCGTGCCGCCCGCGGAATTCGTGCGCGCCGAACCGCTCACCGAGGCCCTGCTCGCGGGCGCGATGCCGGCAACCGTAGCGCAGCTCGCAGGCTTCCTTCAGCGCCACCGCGTGGCGCACGTGGCGATCGACTCGATCGCGCCCGCCGGCTGGCCAGCGCAGCTTGCCGCGCTCGGCTGGCGAAGCAAGCCGATTGGCGGGATGCTGCTGTTCAGCCCTCCAGGCGGCGGCCGATGAAGAGGTCGCGACCAGACGGGCTCTTGGCGCCGAAGCCCCGCGAGGCATAGAGCTCGAGCGCGGCCGCGTTGCGCTCGCTGACGTCGAGCTCGATGCGTCGACAGCCGCGCTCGCTCGCACGCTCGCAGGCGCTGTCGAGCAGCGCCGCGCCGAGGCCGACACCGCGGGCCGGAGCCAGAACGAACAGGTCCTCGAGCCAGCAGTCAGCGGCGGCCGTCCAGACCGAGTGGCGAAAGCGGAGCTGGCAGACCCCCGCTGGGGGCGCGTCGCCATCGGGTGCGCCGAGCAGAAACTCCGCCTCGACTGGATGTTCGATCAAGCGCTCCACTGAGGCCAGGAACGCGTTGTCTGACGGCCAATCGCTGCCGAGCTCGTCGCGGAACGCCACGAGCAGCCGCGCGACGGTCTGGGCCTCCTCGGCCTCCGCGCGCCAGACTACGACGCTCACTTGATGACTGCGAGGGTGTCGCCCAGCGCGACCGCCGCGCCGACGGCGATCGGCAGCTCGGCGACCTTGCCGGCCTTGTGTGCCGTTATCTCGTTCTCCATCTTCATCGCCTCGATGACGGCGATCAGCGCGCCCTCCTGGACCTCTGCGCCGGTCTCCACGGCGAGCTTCAGCACCGTGCCCTGCATCGGCGAGGCGAGCTCGTCGCCTCCGCCCCCGCCGCCGGAGCTCCGCTCGCGGCGTGGTGCAGCCTTGCGCGCCCCGCTGGCGCCGTTGGCGGCTGGAGAGGCGCCGCCGACCGGCGGCGGCCCGATCACCTTCACGGCGAAGCGCTGCCCGGACACCTCAACCGTGTAGTCCTGGGTCAGCAGCGCGGGCTCCCCGTCTTCGCCGGCGGGCTTGGGCGGCGGATCGAAGGCGAGCGACTTCAGCCACGTCTTGTCCTCCAGGAGCTCGCGGCAGGTCGAGCCCTCGCGCCACTGCTCGGTGGCCAGCAACGTGGCGTGGAACGGCAGCAGGGTTTTGAGGCCCTCGATCTCGTATTCGCCGAGCGCGCGCAGCATTCGCTTCGTCGCCTGCTCGCGGTCGATGTCCCAGACGATCAGCTTCGAGACCATCGGGTCGTAGTTCGGTGATATCTCGGACCCCGGACCGACGCCGGAGTCGACTCGCACGCTGGGCCCCGACGGCTCGCGGTAGGCAGCTATGCGGCCGGGCGCCGGAGCGAAGTTCTTCGATGCATCCTCGGCGTTGATGCGGCATTCGATCGCGTGGCCGCGCAGCACGACGCTGTCCTGGGTGAACGACAGGGGCGCTCCGGCCGCGATGCGCACGCCCTCCTTGACGATGTCGATGCCCGTCGTCATCTCCGTCACGCAGTGCTCGACCTGCACTCGCGTGTTCATCTCGAGAAAGAAGTATTCGCCGTCCTGGAGCAAGCCTTCGATTGTGCCCGCGCCGCGGTAGTCGACGGCGCGCGTGGCGTCTGTTGCGATCTTGCCGATCCGCTCCCGCAGCGCAGCGTCAACGACCCACGCGGGAGCGGGTGATTCCTCGATCAGCTTCTGGTGGCGGCGCTGGATCGAGCAGTCGCGCTCGCCCAGATGGATCACGCTGCCGTGGGAGTCTGCGAGCACCTGCACCTCGACGTGGCGCGGGTCGGGCAAATAGCGCTCGAGGTAGACGGTTGCGTCGCCAAAGAACTTCTCGCCCTCGCGCGCCGCGCCCTCGAACGCGCCCTCCAGCTCCTCGTCGCCGAGCGCGACGCGAAAGCCCTTGCCGCCGCCGCCCCCCGCGGCCTTGACCGCCACGGGGTAGCCGATGTCTGAGGAGATGATCGCCCGCGCGTCCTCGACGCTCGCGACGGCTTCCGTCGTGCCGGGGACGATCGGCACACCCGCGGCCTGCATCAGCTCGCGCGCGCGGGTCTTGGATCCCATCGCGTCGATCGCCGATGCGGGCGGCCCGATGAAGACGATGCCGGCCTCCTCGCAGGCCCGCGCGAAGGCGGCGTTCTCGGCGAGGAAGCCATAGCCGGGGTGGACCGCCTCGGCGCCGGACTGCCCGATCACCTCGACGATCCGCTCGATGTTGAGATAGCTCTCCGACGGCGCTGCGCCGCCGAGCAGGAAAGCCTCGCCGGCCCTCGCGACATGGATCGCGTCGCGGTCCAGCTCGGAATAGACGGCGACGGTGGCGACGTCGAGCTCCTCCAGGGCCCGGATGATGCGCACGGCGATCTCGCCTCGGTTTGCGACCAGGACCTTGGAGAACATGCGGCCGGAGCTTAGTCGTTGGCCCGGCGTGGCCGGCGCCAGGCGAGCACGTGGTCCATGCGCACAGCAGCGTCTACCGCAGGCGCTCAACGATCAGCGGATGGACATCGCGGTGCGCCTCCCGACCGAAGAAGACATCGAGGTGGGTGTAGCCGGGCAGCAGGTCGAGTGAGTGGCGACCTGGCGCGAACGCATCAAAGTAAGCGTGGGCGTTCGCGTGCGAGTGACCCGCCGGCCGCTGGCGCCTAGCAGATCATCCCGGCCCCGACCGTGGCGTCGGTCGCCGTATCGATCAGGATGAAGCTACCGGTGCGGCGGTTGATGCGGTAGGGATCGAAGGCCAGCGGACTGCTGGTGCGCAGCCTGACGCGGCCGATGTCATTCAGCGCCAGCTCTCCGGCGGCCGGTGTGCGCTCGAAGCTGTGCATGTCGACAATCCCCGACACCTCGTCGACAATCGCCGCCAGCGCGCGCGAGGTCTGTTTGAGTTCGTAGCGGTTGCCGGCGCGCAGCGGCGCATCAGCCATCCAGCACACATCTGCCGTCAGCTCGCGCGCGACGGTGGGCGCGGCGTCAACGGCGCAGATCATGTCGCCGCGCGAGACGTCGATCTGATCCGCCAGGCGCAGCGTCACCGAAAGCGGCGCGATCGCCTCATCGAGCTTGCCCTCGAAGCTGTCGATCGCCGCGATGCGGGTGCGCTGACCGCCCGGCAGCACAACGACCTCCTCGCCGGGGTGCAGGGCGCCGCTGGCGATCTGTCCGGCGTAGCCTCGGTAGTCGCCGACCGCGGGACGGACGACCCATTGGACGGGCATCCGTGCCGCGACGTCGTGCGGGTGGTCGTAGGACACCTCGACTCGCTCGAGGTGAGACAGCAACGCGGGGCCCTGATACCAGTCCATGCGCTGTGAGCGCTCGACGACGTTATCGCCGTCGAGCGCCGAGATCGGGATGAACTCGACATCGTTGAAGCCGCCGAGAAATGGCACGAATGCGTCGCGGACCTGCTCGAACGTGGCCTGCTCGAAATCCACGAGGTCCATCTTGTTGACGGCCACAACGAGGTGGGGGATGCCGAGCAGCGCGGAAATGAAGGCGTGGCGCTTGGATTGCTCGAGCGGCCCGCGGCGTGCGTCGAGCAGCACGACGGCGAGGTCTGCGGTCGAAGCTCCGCAGACCATGTTGCGGGTGTACTGCTGGTGGCCAGGCGTGTCGGCGATGATGAAGCGCCGTCGCTCGGTCGCGAAGTAGCGGTAGGCGACGTCGATCGTGATGCCCTGCTCGCGCTCGGCGCGAAGGCCGTCCGTCAGCAGCGCCAAATCGAGCGCACCGTCGCCGCCGCGGCGCCGGCTGGCCTCGGTGACGTGCTCGAGTTGATCCTCCAGCAGTTGCTTGGAGTCGTACAGCAGGCGGCCGATCAGCGTGCTCTTGCCGTCATCGACCGAGCCCGCGGTGGTGAACCTGAGGAGATCGAGGCCGGCCATCGCTAGAAGTAGCCGGCCTTCTTGCGGTCCTCCATCGCGGCCTCGCTGACGCGGTCGTCGGCGCGGGTTTCGCCGCGCTCGGTGACGCGCGTTGCGGCGATCTCGCTGACGACCTGTTCGATGTTCGCGGCGCTGGAGCGCATGCCGCCGGTGCAGCTCATGTCGCCCACCGTGCGGTAGCGAACCGTCTCGAAAATGACCTGCTCGCCGGGCTCGAGCTCCTGGCCCTTGCGATAGGCGTACAGCATCCGGTCCCGCTCGAACACCTCGCGCTCGTGGGCGAAGTAGATCGACGGCACCTCGAGGCCCTCGGCTGCGATGTACTCCCAGACGTCGAGCTCGGTCCAGTTGGAGATCGGAAACACCCGCACGTGCTCGCCTCGTTTGACGCGAGTGTTGTAGAGGTTCCACAGTTCGGGGCGCTGGCTTTTGGGGTCCCACTGGCCGAAGTCGTCTCGGAAGGAGAGGATCCGCTCCTTGGCACGCGCTCGCTCCTCGTCGCGCCGGGCGCCACCAAACGCTGCATCGAAACCGTGTTCTGAGATCGCGTCGAGCAGCGTTGTCGTCTGCAGGCGGTTGCGCGAAGCGCGCGGGCCCATCTCCTCGACGACGCGGCCGGCGTCGATCGAAGCCTGCACGGAGGCGACCAGCAGGCGCTCGCCGAGTTCAGCGGCGCGCCGGTCGCGGAACTCAATCGCCTCCGGAAAGTTGTGTCCGGTGTCGACGTGGAGCAGTGGAAACGGAAATGGCGCCGGCCGGAAGGCCTTCTCGGCCAGTCGCAGGAGCACGATCGAATCCTTGCCGCCGCTGAACAGCAGCACCGGTCGCTCGAACGTCGCCGCCACCTCGCGCATCACGTGGATCGCCTCGGACTCCAGCGCGCGCAGGTGGGTCAGCCGAATGCGAACCGGGCGCCCGGGCGCGGCGGCGGCGCTCACGAGTGCTCGGGGGCGGGGATCGTCGGCCCGCCATTCCGCGAGCGCAGCTGGTGCACGGTGTAGGCGAGCGCGCCCAGCACGAGCGGAACGCCGACGATTACGACCGCCGGAATCGCGACGCCGGCCTTGGAGAGCAGCGCCAGGCCCGAGGCGAGCAGCACCAGCCCCAGCGCGGGGCGCAGCCCGTCGTCGGGCAGGCGCTGGGAGTAGTGCGCGCCGATCCACACGCCTGGAACGGAGCCGATCAGGATGTTGGCGGCCAGGGGAAAGTCGACGTTGCCGCTCAGCGCGTGGGCGACGCCGGCAACCCACAGCAGCACCGCGGCGTGGAGTACGTCGGTGCCGACGACGCGCCGCGGCGTCAGGCGGTACCACACGATCAGCACCACGGCGATCAGTGAGCCGCTGCCGGCGGAGGTCACGCTGAGCACGAAGCCGATGCTCAGCCCGGTGAGGATCGCGACTGTCTTGTCGCGCCGGTCCAGCTCGAAGTCCTCGCGCTCTCGCTCTGCGGCGCTGCGCACGAGCACGGCGCGGATAAGCACCGCGAGCGAGGTCAGCAGCAGCGCAACGGCGACGAGTACGAGCACGAGGTTGTCGAAGCTCTTGCCGCCGTAGGCGGCGCGCAGCATGTCCAGCGCCAGCACGCCCGCCACGGCGCCGGGCACGCTGCCCGCCGCCAGCCACAGCGACGTGCCCATGTGCACAGTGCCCATGCGCAGGTGGCGCCAGCCACCAACGGTCTTGGTCACCGCTCCGTAGATCAGGTCGGTGCCGATCGCGACGACGGGCTTGACGGCGAAGACGAGGATCAGCAGCGGCGTCATCAGCGAGCCGCCGCCCATGCCGGTCGTGCCAACGAGCAGGCCGACGCCGAGCCCGAAGAGAACGATCAGCGGATCCATCGGACGCTCAGCCCTCTCCGTGCAGGCCGCATTCGGTCTTCTCCGAGCCCGCCCACCGGCCCTCGCGACCGCCGCCGGGAAGCGTGCAGGGAGCGCAGCCGATCGAGGCGTAGCCGCGATCGTGCAGCTCGTTGTAGGGGAGCTCGTGCTCGTGGATGTAGCGCCACAGCTCGCGCTCGCCCCAGTCGGCGAGCGGCGAGAGCTTCCACAGCCCGTTGCGCTCGTCGCGCTCGAGTTTGCGGGCCTGCTGGCGTGTCGGCGACTGCTCGCGCCGCAGCCCGGTGATCCACGCCTCGGCGCCGGCCAGGGCCTCGCCGAGCACCGCTAGCTTGCGATCGGTGCAGCAGTGCTCAGCAGACCACGCTGCGCCAGTCGGATCCTCGACGTCGAACACCTCGATCGCCACGCCCCAGCGATCTTCGAATGCGCGCCAGGTCTCGTAGACCTCGGGAAACTGGGCGTGGGTGTCGAGCGTGAAGATGCGCACGGCGGGCTCGATCGCGAGCAGCATGTCGAGCAGGACGGACTCCTCCTTTTGGAAGGAGCAGGCCATCGCGAGCCGGGGGTGGAAGCGCTCGACGCCGTAGCGCAGGACCTCCTCGGCGTTCGACGCCTCGAGGTCAACCGCAGCGCCGGCCAGCTCTAGATCGCGCATTCGCCCTCACCGCGGATCACCTGGTAGGGCTCACTCCGGTTCCAGTCGATGAACTCGTTCATCGATTCCAGGCTGAACTCAGCCGGCAGCGTCAGGTCCTTGATCAGCGCCTCGAACTGCGGCACCCCAACCCGCTCGACGAAGGCGTTGAACTCCTCGCCGTCGATGCGGTTAGCCTCGTAGTGGCGCAGCCAGCGCTCCACGGCCTCGGGCACGCGTTTGGCGGGGATGCGGGCCTTCAGGCGGGTCCCGTAGCGGACCTCGCCGCCTTCGTAGGTGCCGGCGAGATGGGGGATGTAGGCGGGCATTGCGCGGCCGGCGATCTTCAGCGAGGCGCCGTAGAAGCCGATGTTGGCGATGTGGTGCTGGCTGCAGCCGTTGGGGCAGCCGCTCATCTTGATGTGGACGCGTTTGACCTGTGGATCCTCGATCTGCATCGCCTCGACGCGCTCCTGGACCGCCTGATTGAGCCCCATCGAGCTCGTGATCCCGAGCTTGCAAGAGTCGGTTCCGGGGCAGCTCACGACATCCGTGACGGTGTTCGAGCCTGGATCGCCGAGCCCGAGCTCGCCGAGCGCGCGCCAGACCTCGTAGACCGACTCGTTGCGCACCCAGCGCAGCACGATGTTCTGCTGCACCGTTGTGCGCGCATTGCCGCCGCTGTAGTCGCGCATGATCTGCGCGAGGCCGCGGAACTGCTCTGGCGTGAGGTCGCCGCGCGTGATCTTCACCTCGATCGTCGAGAAGCCGGCCTGGCGTTGAGCGCGGACGTTGTGCGGTACGAACGCGTCGAATTCGCGTGAATCACCGTTCGGCGAGGCTGCGGAGGCGGGCTTGGGGGGGGCGCCGGACTCCTCGTCGTGGACGAACAGCAGCCCCTCGACCGAGAAGTCGCGCTGGTTGACCCAGTCGCCCTCGAGTTCCTCCTCGACCATTGCGCGGAAGGCGTCCATGCCGATCGCGTCGACCAGCACCTTGATCCGTGCGCGGGCGCGGTTCTTGCGCAGCTGGTCCTGGCGGTCGAAGATTCGCAGCACCGCTTCGGTCACCTTGAGGTAGTCCCCATTATCAGCCTCGACAAAGTCGTACAGCGTGGGCGCCACGCGCGGCATGATCGAGGTGCCCCCGCCAATTACGATCTCAAAGCCGCGCACGCCGTCCTTGACCCGCGGAATAAAGCCGCCGTCGTGGATGCCCGTGATCGCCTCGTCCTCGTCCGTCGCGGTGAATGCCGTCTTGAACTTGCGCGGCATCAGCTGGCAGACGTCGTTGCGCACGAAGTAGCGCACAAAGGCGCCGGCGTATGGCGTGGGATCGAACAGCTCGCCGGGGGCCACGCCGGCCCAGGGGTCGCCCGTCACGTTGCGCATCGTGTTGCCGCAGCCCTCGCGCGAGGACAGGCCGGAGGCGGAGATGTCGCGGATCAGCTTCGCCGCGTCAGCGAGCGGGATGTGGTGCATCTGAACGTTCTGGCGCGTTGTCACGTGCCCCTTGCGCAGCGGCACGTACTTCTCGATGCCGTCCGCAAAGGCGTCCATCTGCTGTGGGCTGATCCCGCCGAAGGGGAGCTTGACACGCACCATCTGGCGGTCGGCCTGGCGCTGTCCGTAGACGCCCTGCTTGAGGCGGAAGCCGATGAACTCGAGCTCCGGCGTCTCGCCATCGAGGAACTTGCCAGCTTCGGAGTCGAAGTCGTCGAACTCGCGCGCGAGAATCGGAATCACGTGTCCCGGGACGTTCTCGACGACCTCCGGGTCAGCGAGGCTGCCGCGTGCTGCGGGCGAAGAAGTTGGCTCCATGTGTGCGAGTCCTCCTGGGAATGCTCGGTGAGGGCGCGTGTGTGGCGGCTATTGGTAGGAAAGTCTAGCGGGTTTGGGGGGTTTAGCCCCAAGGATGTCCATCGCCCCACGCCGTGGGGGACTCCGGGTGCCGGTCTACCCCGTCAAGCAGGGCTGCACGGAGCCACGGATCGAGCTGCGCTCGTGGCTGCGCGAGCGGCGGCGCATGGTCGCGCATGAACTGCTCCAGGGCTGCCGAGATCGCCGCAGCCTGCTGGGGCTTGGCGGCAGGTGCGATCAGCTGACGTCGTCGGCGGCGGTTCATGGGCTGGCCAGAAATGATTGCAGGCAGCGACCAGCGCTCACCAGAGCACCGGCACGTTGTAGCCCGCGATCCCCGCGCCGCTCCATGCGCGCGAAGCCTGTCAGCGCTCCTACAGCGGAATGTTGCCGTGCTTTCGCTTCGGCCCCGGGTCGCGCTTGGTCGCCAGTGCGTGCAGCGCTGTGATCAGCTTCGGCCGCGTCTCGTGCGGGATGATCACATCGTCGATGTAGCCGCGCTCGGCGGCGCTGTAGGGGTTTGCGAAGCGCGCCTTGTAGTCGTCCATCAGTTTTTGGCGGCGCTCGTCGGGAGTCGGCGAGGCGGCGATGTCGCGGCGGTAGATGATGTTGACCGCGCCCTCGGGGCCCATCACTGCGACCTCGGCGGCGGGCCAGGCGAAGTTGAAGTCTGCGAGCAGGTGCTTGGAGGACATGACGTCGTACGCACCCCCGTAGGCCTTGCGCGTGATCACGGTGACCTTGGGCACCGTCGCCTCGGCGAACGCGTACAGCAGCTTGGCACCGTGGCGGATGATGCCGTTCCATTCCTGGGCGGTCCCCGGCAGGAATCCCGGCACGTCACAGAACGTCAGCAGCGGGATGTTGAACGCATCGCACGTGCGCACGAACCGTGCGGCCTTGGCGGAAGCGTCGATATCGAGCACTCCGGCCATCGAGGCGGGTTGATTGCCGACGATCCCCACGGCGATCCCATCGAGCCGCGCGAAACCGCAGACGATGTTCGTCGCGTGGTGCTGGTGGACCTCGAGGAACTCGCCGTCGTCGACGATCAGCCGCACCACCGCGCGCATGTCGTAGGGCTTGTTGGGGTTGTCGGGAACGACGGAGTCGAGCTCGGGATCCATCCGCTGTGGGTCGTCGGTCGGCTGCACACGGGGCGGGCGCTCGAGGTTGTTCTGCGGCAGGAAGGAGAACAGGTAGCGCGCGTCCTCGAGGCATTCGTCCTCGTCCTCGCAGGCGAAATGCGCAACACCGGACTTCGTGTTGTGGGTCATTGCTCCGCCCAGCTCCTCGAAGCCGACCTCCTCCCCGGTCACGGTCTTGATCACGTCTGGGCCGGTGATGAACATGTGCGAGGTTTCCTTGACCATCAGGATGAAGTCCGTGATCGCCGGTGAGTACACGGCGCCGCCGGCGCAGGGCCCCATCACCAGCGAGATCTGCGGGATCACCCCCGAGCAGCGCACGTTGCGCACGAATACGTCCCCGTAGGCCCCGAGCGACACGACGCCTTCCTGGATTCGAGCGCCGCCGGAGTCGTTGATGCCAATCACCGGGCAGCCGATCTTCCCCGCCAGATCCATCACCTTGCACATCTTCTCGCCCATCACCTCACCGAGCGAGCCACCGAAGACGGTGAAGTCCTGCGAGAAGACGCACACGGTGCGCCCGTCGATCGTGCCGTGGCCGGTCAGTACGGCGTCGGCCAGCGGACGGGTCTTGGCCATGTCGAAGTCCACGGTGCGGTGGCGCACGAACGCGTCAAGCTCCTGGAAGGAGCCGGGGTCGAGCAGCTTCTCGATCCTCTCGCGGGCCGTGTACTTGCCCTTCGCGTGCTGCTTCTCAACTGCGGGGCCCTCCGCATGAGCTGCCTGTTCGCGCAGCTCCCCGAGTTCCGCGAGCTTCTCCTCGTATGTCTCTGGGGCGTGTCGGCGCATGCAGCGCGGGATCTTATCCGCGCGAGAACGGCCGGCGATGCGCGGTCCCGAGCACGTCGAGCACAGACTCAAGCTGCGCGGAGGCATCCACCGCTGGAGTCGGCTCGAACTCCAGCACGCGGATCGCACCGAGCGCCAGACGGGTCGGCTCCATACGCGGCGCGGGGGGTGCGGGAGGTGCAGGTTTGGGGGGGACCGGCGGGGCCGGGGGAGCTGGCGGCGCCGTGGTCCGGGCTGGCGCAGCCGCAGCTCTGCGCGAGCGCATGCGCGCCAGGAAGCGGCGCTTTGGCTCGGGGGGTCGTGCGGGCGCCGGCTGTGGCGGCGGCGGCGCAGCGGACGCGGGCTTGTCGACCAGCGGCACTACGGGCCGCTGCTCGACGGGCAGCACGAACAGCGGCTCAGGGGCCGCGATCGCCGCTGCGGGCGGGCCGGGGGCAGGCGGACTGTGCTCCGATGCGCTCGCCAGGGCCGCCGTCAGGCGCACCTTCGTGCCCCAGCCGGAGACCTCGAGCTCAACCGTGCCGCTTGCGCGCTCGCCCTCCCAGGCGACGGTCCGCTCGGGGTCCGTGCGGGTGATCTTGATTTCGCCGAACTGCTCGAGATGCCTGGCCAGCGCTGCCGGATCGCTGATCTCGGCCCACAGCTCAGGCGCTGACTTGACGAGGGTACGGGTTGCCTGCGAAACGCTCACAGGAAGCGGGCTTCGCTCCGTCGGCGGCGACTCCTGCCGAGTGGCGCGGCCTTGGGCGCTCTGTGTCGCGCCGCAGTTTTTCGCCCAGACTACGGCTTGACGACCATCACGAAGATCGTCGAAAGGACGATCACGATGGCCAGCAGGTTGACCGAAGCGACCTGATGCCGCAACGCGCCGTAGTCCGCGCCCCAAGCCACTTCGCCATCGCCCGCGGCTGTGACGTCCCGCTCGGCGAGCTCAGCGAGCCTGCGCTCGCGTGGGGCGAAGTACGCCCCGACCAGCGCGCCGAGAACGACAATCGCTGCGAATCCCCACTGGACATAGAGCTCCTTGAACTGACTCTTGTCGGCCGCGAGGTAGATTCCAGCGGCGAGCACCACGACCATCCCTGGCGTGATCACGTACCTGCCGACGTGATCCTGGATGCGGTGGATCGCGGGCATTGCCCGCGGCTCCAGCCGGAGCGCGACTGAATACATCACGGGGTAGGCAAGGACAACACCGAACGCCGCGAGCACCGCCGCGATGTGCAGGGCAAGAACTGAGTTGTAGAGGGTGATCGCGATTGGCATCCGCGGAATCCTATAGCGGCCTGGTGCCGCAGCGCCGCTGCGGCAGCGGACGCCGAACCGCTGAGGAAAATGAGCACGCTCGCGAGCAGCACCCGCCTCATCGCAGCGAACCTACGCGCCGGGCTGGTAGCGGCCGAACACGTCACGCATCGCCCCGCAGACCTCGCCCAACGAGGCACGGTCGCGCAGCGCTTCGCGGATCGGATCGAGCAGGTTGCCGTCCGCGCTGCGGCAGGCCTCGCGCAGCTCTTCGAGGCGACGCTCCACGAGATCTCCGTCGCGCGTGCGCTTGAACTCCGCGAGGCGATCGAGCTGCTGGCGCTCGGACTCGGGGTCGACGCGCAGGATGTCCTCGATCTCGATCCCCTCCTCGACGTACTTGTTGACGCCGACGACGGTGTCCTGGCCGATCCGGTATCGCTCCTGATAGCCCCATGCCGACTCGTCGATCTCGCCCGTGATGAACCCGAGCGCCTGTACCGAGCCCCCCAACTCGTCAATCTTTGCGATCAGCGCCAGCGAGCGCTGCTCGATCTCGTCGGTCAGCGACTCGATGAAGAAGGACCCCGCGAACGGGTCCACCGTGTCCGCGGCGCCTGACTCGTGGGCGATCACCTGTTGCGTGCGCAGGGCGATCTTTGCGGCCCGTTCAGTCGGGAGTGCCAGCGCCTCGTCGAAGCCATTGGTATGCAGCGACTGCGTGCCCCCGCAGACCGCGGCAAAACCCTGCAGGGCGACACGCATGATGTTGTTCATCGGCTGCTGCGCAGTGAGCGTCACACCGCCGGTCTGTGTGTGGAAGCGCAGCATCATCGACTTCGGGTTCTCAGCCGCAAAGCGCTCGCGCATGATCTGGGCCCACATGCGACGTGCGGCGCGGAACTTCGCAACCTCCTGGAAGACATTGTTGTGGCCGTTGAAAAAGAACGCGAGCCGCGGTGCGAACTCATCGACAGCGAGCCCCGCATCGATCGCCGCCTGTACATAGGCGATGCCGTTGGCAAGCGTGAAGGCGACTTCCTGCACCGCCGAGCAGCCTTTCTCGCGGAAGTGATAGCCCGAGATCGAGATCGTGTTCCACCGTGGTACGTGCTGCTTGCAATAGGCAAAGAGGTCCGTCGTCAGGCGCATCGAGCCCTGCGGGGGATAGATGTAGTTGCCGCGAGCGATGTACTCCTTGAGGATGTCGTTCTGCGTCGTGCCGCGCAGCTGCTCGCTGGGGACGCCCTGCTCCTCGCCAACGAGTTGATAGAGGCACAGCAGCACGCTCGCCGGAGCGTTGATCGTCATCGAGGTCGAGACCTCGTCGAGCGGGATGCCGTCAAACGCCGTGCGCATGTCGTCGATCGTGTCGATCGCCACGCCGGTGCGGCCAACCTCGCCGAGGCAGCGCGGATCGTCGGAGTCCAGGCCTAGCTGCGTCGGCAGGTCGAAGGCCATCGACAAGCCCGTCGAGCCGTGCTCGAGCAGGTATTTGTAGCGCTCGTTGGACTCCTTGGCGCTCGCATACCCCGCGTACTGGCGCATTGTCCAGAGCTGCTTGCGGTACATCTCGGCGTGCGGCCCCCGCGTGTAGGGAAACTCGCCCGGGGAGCCGAGCTCCAGTGGCCCAGGGAGATCGTCCTGCGTGTAGAGCTGCTTGACCTCGATGCCGGAGTCCGTGAAGCGGCGCGGATCGTCCGGGCCGACAATCGGTGCGATTGAGTCGTGCTCTTGCATGGGCGGCGGAGGATACGACTACCCTGGCCCCAATGATCGTCCGCGTACGACTGTTCGCAATCCTGCGCGAGCGCGCAGGGGCGTCCGAGCTCGAGCTCGCTTTGCCCGACGGCGCGAGCGTCGGGGAGGCACTCGACCACCTGGCGGAGCTCGCGGGGGGCTTGCCGCTCGTGCTTGCCGTCAACCGCACCTATGCACAGCCGTCCCAGATCCTTGCCCCTGGAGACGAGCTGGCGCTGATTCCCCCGGTCTCAGGCGGGGCGCCCGCGCCGGCGCGGGCCTCAGGCGGGGGCGGCGCGCCGGCGCGGGTCAAGGTCAGCGCCGAGCCCCTCTCGGCGGACGCGATC
>JBPCQX010000166.1:0-11587 GCA_050997675.1 Solirubrobacteraceae bacterium | reverse complement strand
GCGGCCGGACGCGGAACCGAGCCCGCGGGCGAGGGGAAGGGAGACGTCCAGGCGACCTTGAAGCTGTCCGGCCGCCGGTCGGCGACACTGGGCGACGGCAATCCCCGGCTCCCCCTGGCGGGAAGCGAAAGCGTCTCGTACCGGTCGCGGCTCACGGACTTTGCTCCTTGGTCGCGTCTGGCTGTGAGGTCATGCGCCGGCGTGAGCGCTCGCTGTGGAGCTCGAGTCCGGGCCTGGAAGGACTCGCGTGGCGGTCTGTAGCGTGGTGTCGGGCGCGCAAGGTGATCCAGGCGGGCGCCAGACGGCCGTAAACGAGAAGGCTGCTCGAGCGATCCGCTTGGCGGACACGGTGCGGGGTTGCGAGCGGTCGGTGCTCGGTGCTGCGGGTCTTCGACCCAGGGGTGCCGATGCTGCGCTGCTGGGTGGAGATCCTGGCGATCTCCTCCTCGCCCAGCATGCCTCGGAGGTAGTCCAGCGTCGCGCGGTCGCCGATGCCCGAGCAGAACAGCCGGGCGCGGTGGTTGGCGATGATCGTCTCGGCACGGTCGCGGCCCCAGCGGTCGTAGCCCTGGGAGATGTTCTGCAGGACGCAGAGCAAGTGCACGCCCTGCCCGGGACCCGTCGATGCGATCTCGTCGAGGTTGGGGAGCGGGGCGATGTTGCAGACCTCATCGAGGGCAAGGAGCAGCGCTGGGTCGATCGGCCGCCCGGTCTTGGCGCTGCGCTCGTAGGCGCCGGCGATGATGTGCGAGACGAGCGCGGCGTACAGCCCGCTGAGGCGTCGCTGCTCGTTGGCGGGCGCCACCACGTAGAGGGTGTTGGCGCCGCTGAGCAGCCAGTCGGCGCTGATCCTCGACTCGCCCATCGTGGCGCCGGCGACCTGCGGCTCCTGCCAGGGGTCCAGTGCTGTCGCGATCGTCTGTAGCAGGCTCGACGCGAATCGGTGGTCGGCGCCCTTGACCGACTGGATCGAGTCAGTCGCCGGGGCAGTGCCGCTCAGCGTCGAGGCGTCGAGCAGTGTCGTGGCTTCGTCGAAGTCGGAGGTCGCGATCCAGTGCAGGACGTCGGCCATCGTGAGGTCGGCGGTCTTCGTGGCGGCGAATAGGAGCGCGGCGAGATACCGCGCGCCCGCCGGGCGCCAGAACGCGTCGTCGGCGGAGCGAGCAGTGCTGTGCTCGCCTACGCCAAGCAGCGCCGCCGCCGTACGTCTGGCACCGGTCCACGTGGTTGACGCGCTAAGCGGCGACCAAACGGCGTGGCCGAGCGACGTCGCCTGGGTCGGATCGAACACCCTGGCGTCTCCGAGATCCGACCGCAGGGCGAGGGTCTGGTGAAGCACGTCGGTCTTGATCGATGTGCTCAGCACCGGCCCGTCCCACTCGCTCATCGCCGGCACGACGAGCCCGGTCGTCTTGCCCGACTGGGTCGGCCCGACAACCATCACCGAGGCGCGCTCCTCGGCCGCGATCAGCGCGCGGCGATGGCGACCAAGGGTGATCCGCCCGCGCTCAGGCCGCCGGACTCGGAGCTCGGCCAAGTCGGATCGCGTGGCCCACTTCGCCGCGCGTTTGCGCGGCGTCGCGTCCCGCAGCCGCCGCACCAGCAGCCACGCGGCAACCACTGCTGCCGCGACCGTTATCAGGGACATCAGCAGAACCGCGTGAAGCTCGTCGGCGCCAGGAAGCCCTCGGCGGTCGGCGGCCGGCCACGCGAGCGCGGGAGCTGACAGGTGTGACAGCAGACGAGCGAGCAGCGTGCTCGCAGCTGGCGGGCCGATCCAGATTGGGGCGCCCCGACCCAGCAGTCCGGCGAGCGCGCTCGCGAGGATCGCAAAGACGAGCACGGCGGCGAGGACGCAACAAATGGTGACGACCGGCCAGACGCGATCGTCGGCTTGGCGGGTCATCGCGCGGTCTCCGTTGGGGGCAGTTCACGCCTTGAGCCCATCGCCTGGTCGGTGTCAATCAGTTCCCACTCGAGGTCGGACAGGAGGTGGCGGACCTCGAAGGAGCGACCGCCAGCGCGCCAGAGCGCCACGCCCTGGTCGAGCGAGCCGATCAATTGGCGCTCGGTCTGCGACAGGCCCAGGGCGTCGGTCGTGAGCGGAAGCTCCTGAGCGTGCTGGCGGTAGACGATCGTGGTCGAAGCGTCGGCGAGCAGCCCTTCGGCGAGCCGCTGCTGGCGGCTTCCGTCGTCGCCGGCAGCTCGTAGATCGGAGATGCGATGAAGCACCAGCCAGTGCTGGACGCCGGTCTTGCGCGAGAGCTTGAACGCGGCCTGGTAGTAGTCGCCGAGACCCGCGATCGGAAGCGCCCGCCACGCCTCGTCGTTGATCCGGATCGTCTTTTCGAGCTCCCGGCCCGACTGGCGGGCGCGTTCGGCGCGCTGGATCCGCTTGGCGTCCAGAAACGCGACGGCACAGACCATCGCAATCGCGATCGGCAGGTTCACGGCGGCCACTCCGTCGGTGATCTCCGACAGGTCGAGCGAGATCACCGGCGCCTCGAAGACGTGCTCGCCTGCTGTCGTGGGGCCGTCGAACATCCCGCGCAGCGGCCCGTGGCAGAGGCGCTGCAGCGCAAGCGCCGCCTCTCGCAGCTCGGTCTGGACGTCGCCCTTGGTCGCGCCGAGGCGGTCGGCGAGCTCGGCGGCCGGAGCGCGCAGCTGCCCAATCACGTCGGGGATGCATACCTCAGCGCCGTCGCACCGACGGTCGGCTTCCTCGAGCGCGGCGGACAGTCCGATCGCTTCGGCCTGGCTGAGTGGCCGGCCGAGCATCGCGCGGGCGATTGCCTCGAGCAGTCCCTCCCGCAACTCGCGCCGCCCGATCCGCGTCAGCGGATTCAGGCGGGTCTTGCCGCCGGGCGTAAGGCGAAGGATCGTCCCGCCAAGCGCCTTGACGAGCGGGTCGTACTCGCCCTTGAGATCGACGATCTCCCCGCGCCGACCGAACACGCGGGAACGCAGCAGCCAGGTCTTAGAGAGGCTCGACTTGCCGAAGTCGGGGCGGCCGATCACCAGCGTGTTCGCGTCGTTGAGGACACCGCGGGCGTAGAGGACCCAGGGGTCGTAGACGAAGCTGCCGCCGTGCATATCGCGGCCGATGTAGACGCCGCAGGCGCCGAGCCCCGCCTCCGCGACCGCCGGATAGACGGCCTGGAAGTGGGCCGTGCTGACCTGATGTCCGGGCCGCTCGCCCGGCAGAGCACAGCGGGCGAGACGGCCGATCGCGCGCTGCGAGCGGTCGCGGCGCAGGCCAAGCGCGCGAGCCCTCCGCTCGGCGTCGGCTACGCGCTGCGCGCGTGTCCTCACCTCAGGCCTCGACAGAGCGGGAGTCCGAACGTGAAGGCGACGGCCTGCTGGCCCCACATCCGCTCCAGGCGTAGCGGGGCGGCCTTGGCTTGGAGGTCGACGCGGGAGACAGCGACCTCGAGCTCGTCGCGGGCGTCGGGGCCGGTGTCGGGAACACTGACGGTCACGAACGCGCTGTAGCGGACGTTCGCATGCCCCTGGGCGAGCTCGGCCTCTTGGCGCGCGGCGGCGTGCTCGCGCTGGCGTTGACGTTGGCTTGTGCGCTGCCCGATCCGACCGCGCAGGCTGTCCTCTGTCGCTGCCTCGGTCATCGCGCGCTCTGCTTTGCGGATCGCGCGGGCCGGACCGACGAGCTCCATGCACACCGCGACGGTTCGGGTCGTGTCGGCGCGCATCAGCAGCGGCTGCATGAACACGGCGCGGACGTCGATCCGCGGCCACTCGGCGACCCACAGCGTGCAGTGCAGCGCGCCGTCGGCCCGCAAGTGCGACCAGTGCTCGTCGCGGGCGGCGGGCGATGCGCTGTGCGCAGCCACGCCGTACTCGGCGTCCGCGTCTTGGTCGCGGTGGCGCTGTCGGTGTCCCCACGGGTCATAGCCGTCGCGGATCGCGGCTGCGAGCCCGCATCGGGTGAGTACCCCAGTCGGCGTGATGCCGGCGCCGTCGAGCAGCTCGATCAACCGGCCGGCCTCACCGGCGAGTACCGCCATCGCGCCGAGATCGCCGCCGCCGAGCCGCGCGACGGGTCGTCGAGCGGCGGGCCGCCGAGCGTCGATCTGCAGCGCGAACAGCAACTCATGCTCCTCGGCGACATGGCCAGCCCGGCCGATCAGCCGCAGGTAGGAGACGAGCTCAAACGGAGGGTCATCGAAGGATGCGCTCTTGCGCTTAGCCTCCAGCAGGTAGCCGCCCAGCGCGTCCGGGTCCCCGGGAAGCGCGCGCTCGACCCACGAGACCCGCCGTAGCGGCGAGTCGTCGCGCGCAAGTGCCGCGAGCACGCCGCCATATTCCTCGAGCCGTTGCTGGCGCTCGTCCGGGGAGAGCAGCTCGAACGCGCGGCATTGGACGCGGACCGCGGCCGTGTAGGTGCCGGCGCGACGGTCCTTGGCTACACCGAGCAGTGCGCGCTCGTACGCCGAGAGCTCGCACTCGAGCAGTTCGATGTCTGCCAGCTCGGAGGGCCTGTCGTGGGGCGGCTGCACCGGCTGCGGGTCGAGCTCCCCGCCCGGGAGCCGAACGACATGACCGACGAGTGTCGCCTGTGTCCGGAACCGCGCACGACCTCGCCCAAGCAGGAATCGGACGACGATCGGCCCCCACTGATCCAGAGTCTGACCCCGAACCGGGACGATCACCACGCTCGCGACCACCGACGCGATCGCGAACGCCAGCGCCAGCGCGCCGAACCCGCCCGCTCTCAGTGATGCCAGCGCCAGCGCACCGGCCACGACCAGCCCGGCGAGCTGCGCCACCCGCAGGCCCAGGATGAAGCCAGCGCTCGGATGCGGAGCGAACCGATACGTAGTCTCAGGGTGCTCGGCCGCCATCAGGTCTCCGGGACAGGTCGTGGCTTGCGGGGACGCGACCGCTGCGCGGGAGGCGCCGCTCGCGCGACGGCCGGCGCCCCGGATTTGGGCGCAGCCTTTCGCCGCGTTGGCTGGGCGCCCGAAGCGCTGGACGCTCGCCCCGCCGTCCCGCTGGCCGGTGAGCGTCGGTTGGATGCCGTCCGGACCGGCTTGCGCGGCGGCACACGGGTAGCGCCACCTGTCGACCCGCTCGCCGAGCTCGACGCCGCGTCGCCCCTACCCCCGCGGTCCTCGCGGCCGCCGACGGCGTCGGGCAGTCCAGCTGCCATCGCGACCGCCCCCCGCGGCGCCGCGCCGACCATCGCGCCCGCGGAGCTGCCAGCCGGTGCGGGTCGGCCACGCCCCGCCGAGGCGGGATCTGCGCCGGTTGCCTCCGCCGCGGCGCCGCCCGCAGGCGAGCCGCCTCCTGACCCTGCGGGCCCGCCACCGCCTCCGCCGCCCGAACCGTCGCTGCCGCCCGTTGATCCGCCGCTGTCCGACGACCCGCCCCCGCGGCGGTTCGCTGCCGCGCCGCGGATCGAGCCGCCGGCGACACCGAGGGCTCCACCGGCACGAGCGGCGCCACCGCGCACTTTTCCGCCGACCCGGCCGAAGGTCGCAGTGCCATCGCTGCGGGCATGCCCCGCCGCGGCTCGGACACCAGCGCCGATGGCGGCGGACTCGGCATCCGCACCGACGATCAGCATCAGCGCCCAGGGCGCCATCGCCGCGAGCGCGAAGATTATGATCGCCGCGATGATCGTTCCTGCCGACGAGGCGAGGCTCCCGTTGAGCGACAGCCCGGCCAGCGCCGCGTTGCCGGCGAACGCGAGCACGATCAGCGTGACCGGCTTGAGCATCACGAACAGGAACAGCAGCCCCCCGAGCCGGCTCGTCCAGCCAGCGAGGTTCGGCCAGATCGATGCGGCGAGGGCGACCGGGAAAAACAGGACGGCGAGGTAGATCGCCGCGTTGCGGACCGCCAGCTCGAGCCACACGATTACGCCGGCGATCACCTGGATGCTCGCCATCAACATGGCCAGCGCCGATGAGCCAAAGCCACCGAATCCGCTCGCTCGCCAGGCATGGCCGACCTGTGACCAGAACGTTTGATGCGACGTGCGGATCACGTCGGCCGAGATCCCGTCTGAGATCTGCAACGCGAGCGTCGTGAGTGCGATCAACAGGCCGGCCCCGACTCCGGCCCGCAGGATCCCTGTCAGCGTCCCGGCAAGCGCGGCCGGGTCACGCCGGGCCGCGGCCGAGGTCAGTGCGATCAGGGTCACTAGTAGCGCGAGCGCGGCGCCGAGCGCGGCCATCGGTGTGAACGACCGCTGAAACCACGCAGCGTTCAGCTCCGGAGATGTCGAGCGCGTAAGCATCGAGACGATCTCCGCCGTGAGCTTCTGGGCCGCCCCAATGATCCAATGTGCGGCCAGATCGAACGTTGCGGCCGCGGCCGCAGCGCCGACGGCGGTCTTGGCTAGTGTGCTCGCCGCACCTCCGCCGCTGGAGCAGATCACCTTCTCGACGAGTCCGGCCCCCTTCTTCACCACGCCGCCGACCGCACCGCCCGCCGCCGCACCGGCACCCACGCCCACTCCGCCCGTATCGGCGCCCCCCAACGCGGCGCCGCCCACCGTCCCTGCCCCCTGCGCCACGGTTCCCGTAGCCGACAGGCCCTTGCAGAGAAGCGTCTTGCCGACGCCGAGGATCGAGCCGCCAACGCCGCTGAGAATCCCCAGCCCGGACGACAGCACGCCAGCGTTCGCGGGCGCCGAGGTGGAGAGCATGAGGGTCGCCGTGAGCGCGATCGCCACGAGCGCGCTAACGGACCGACGCATCGCCCGCTCCGGGGAAGCTCAGCTGTGAGCGGAGCTCGGCTAGCGACTCGTTTCCCGAAGGCGCACCGCCCGTGATCGCGCTGACGCGCCAGCCGCCGTGCTGCCAGACCAGCGAGACGCGCTCGATCGCCCACAGCGCTTCCTGGGCACCGGTCGCGTAGATCCAGCTCTCGAGCACCGTGACGCGAGCAGCCGTCGGCGAGTACATGACCGGATCAGTCGAGATCGCGACTCTCCGCAGCGGCGCGCCATGCGACTGCTCCAAAGCGATCACCGAGCCGGCGTGCGCCATGATCGCCTGCGCCTCGCTCTGAGTGGACACAAGATCCGCGACCGAGGCGGCGCGACGAGCGCTCAGGGAGTCCATCGCGCGCTCGATCTCGAGCAGGTAGTGCGAGGCCGCCGCGTCGGCGCCCGCCTGGGTGTCATGAAACCCGACCGTGACGCCGTCGACAGTGCGGAACGGACCTGGCCAGCCTGTCGTTGCTAGCGCGCCGCTCGTCGTCGATCGTCCGGCGAGGAACACCGCCGCCAGGATCAGGACGCCCGCGAGAGCGATCGCGGAGCGAATCGCATTGCTGGGCTCGGTGAGCATCTACCCGAGCCCAAACGCGAAGTTGAGGATCGTCGCCGCCGAGCCGACCAGGAACGCGACCGCGAGCGAAGTGACCATCCCGAGCTTTCCGCCGACGGCGGTGAACTCGTTGCCGACCCGCCCGCCGATCGCCCAAGTGGCGGCGCCCAACAGGAAGCCAGCCGCCGCCGCCATCAGGGCGTAGACGGCGAAGACATTGATCGCGTGCTGGATGCCATGCGCCCCGGGCGCGCTGGCATCGGGCGTCACGCGGAACGTGTAGCCCGCTGCGGCGATGAGTAGGGACGTCAAAGCTGTCCTCCCTTCGGGGGTGAGATCCGGTTGTTGGCTGGATCTAACCACTAGAACGCATAATATGCAAATCTATGTGTTCTATGGTACTGGCAAGTCGTGGGGCCGCGATTCTGCTCGCGGCGGCGATCCTGGCCGGATGCGGGGCGGCCGCAGAGCGCCGCACCACGCCGGCCCGGTCCGTTGGCAGCCCCGCAATGCGAAGCGCCTCGCCGCGCGCAGCCGCGCCGCCGCCGGAGTCGACGCGTGCGTCAGCCGGCGATCGAAGCTCGACCAGCGAGGACGGCGAGCGTCACGCGGGGAGAGCGCAGCTCGCCGTAGCCCGCGGCGTCGCCCGAGCGTTCCTCATCTCGTACCTCGCCTACCTCTACGGCGAGCTTGCGGCCACACGCGTCATCGACATGGGTCCCGGTCTCGGCCGAGAGCTCCGGTCCGGTAGCGCTGAGACGACGCCCGCGGAGCGCTCGTCGCGCCCACGCATCACGCGGCTGTCGGTGATTACGGCCGGTCCGCCGGTGAGCGTGGTCACGACCGCCCTCGTCAGAACTGGCCACGACGAGACGTGGCGCCTGGGCGCCACCCTCGAACCCAGCGGCCCCACTTGGCGCGTCGTGGCGATCAGCGGATAGCCCCCGATGCGCCGCTTCGCACTGCTCACAGTCACGCCGGTGCTCGGCATCTTCGTCGGAGCGACCGCGATCGCGATTATCGCGGCAATGACCGCGAACGCCTGCCCGAGTTTGCCGGGCGGCCCCGGTGACCAGCCATCAGCCACCGCGACCCAGGCGATCCCGGCCGAGCTGCTCTCGATCTACGAACGAGTCGGCAGCCAATACGACATCCCGTGGGAGATCCTCGCGGGCATCGGCACAGAGGAATGCGCCCAAGGCCGCCTCACAGACCCGTCCTGCGCGATCCAGCCCGGCGCCACCGGCCCCGGCGTCGCCAACTCCGCCGGCGCCTCCGGGCTGATGCAAATCGGCATCGGCGGCGCCACCGGCGACTCGTACGGCCCGCTGCGACGCTACCTCCCCAACCCCGCGCTCGGCCCCCACGACCCGACCACCGCCATCGAGCTCGCCGCCCTAGTCCTGATCAAGGACAAGGGCGCCCCGACGGGCCAACCGATCGACGGCTACCTCCCCTACGCCGCCGCCTACAACGGGACCGGACCCGCCGCCCAGGCCTACGCCGCCCGCGTGATCGCCGACGCCCGTAACTACCAGGGCAGCGGACAGACAACCTTCGACGGCACGACGACCGGATGCGCACCGGCAGCGAGCAGCGCCGGCTACGTAAACCCGTTCGCCCACGCTCAGGTCACGCCGTCACGCATCGACCAAGGCGTCGACTACGGAGGCAGCGGCCCGATCGACGCTCTCGGCCCTGGCCGCGTCATGCTCGTCAGCACCACCGACTCGGGCTGGGGCAACGGCGACGGCTGGGTCTCCTACCAGCTCGCCGCCGGCTCATACGCCGGCGACTACATCTACGTCGCCGAGGGCATCACCCCGACAGTCCGCCAGGATCAGGCAGTCACCCCCGGCGAACAGATCGGCTCGTTCAACGGGCACTCGATCGAGATCGGGTTCGCGCTCGGGCAAGGCGACCTCGCGCTCGCGCACAGCGTGTACGGAGAGGGTGCCGACACCGCGGCCGGACGAGCGATGAATCAGCTGCTCGTCTCGCTTGGAGCCGCTGGCGGCCATCGGGACATGACGGGCTGCGGCGGACCCTGCGCGGTGCTCGGCGGCCCGACCCCTCCGGTGGCGGGTGGCTCGACGCCCTGAGCATCAAGCCGCCCGCCGACGCGGCCGTTAGCCTCTGGCCCGGCATCTACAGCGCGCGATCGAGGGGTTGAGGTCTTGGCAGTTCGGCTCCAATGGGACAGCAAACCGCTGGTTGTGTCCGTCGTCTGACGCGGCGTTCCCGCCGAGGAGAGCGCCAGTGTCGCGCTCTACCTCGCCACCGGGAGCTACAAGGACGAATTCGCCGACGCACGCTAGGTGGCATAGCCGGCCCACGATCCGACCAGCCCTTTTGGGCGACGCGCGGATGACCATGTCGCGCCGGGTGTGCCCCGCCATCCTCGGTCAGGTGCCACGTCCATGCTCCAGCAGCGCTTCGAGAATCAGCGCCGGCAGAGCACCAGCGCCTCCTCGAGCTGCGGTAAAGTCGAGGCTACGCGAGGCTCGCCGGGTCCCAGCGCAGCGGTCCCTTTAGCCAGTCGTCGATATCCCACGGCCCGCGGGACCCGGCCACGAACCACGCTGGCGTGACGAAGTCGCTGACGACCAACCCGTCGATGTAGTAGCCAACTGCAGCCACCGGGTCGCAGATCTCTCGCAGCGCGCCGCGCTGCATCACCTTCCCGTTCGGGTCTTCGAGCATCTCCAGAAGCTCGTGCGAGGTCGCCCACGTCCACGGAATGCCACCGCTCGGATAGACCCGAGCCCATACCTGCCGGCGGTTCTTGCCGTGCAGCCCCGAGCCATCGAACTGTGCGGCGGCGCGCTCGATCCTGATCACCCACGAGAACCGGGCGGACGGCTGATCGAGCGCGATCACGATCTTCGGACCCGGCCACCAAAAGCGGACATCGCGATTGACCTGCGTCACAAGCGCGCGAGCGCCACGCACAAGCTGCTTGCGGGCGATGGCGCGATCGCGATTCACCAAGTCCACGTGAATCAATCGCTGCGCGGCCGCCGTCCCGGCGGAAGTCAAGCTCGCGTATGCCAGCAGCACCGACGCAATGGGCGCGACCGCGCGTGGCCAGCCAATCCCCCGACGTTGTGTTCCGTCGGTCACGGGTTTGATCTGATGATCAGCGCCAAGTAGTCGAAAATCCAGGCCATCGCCAGCATTCACTCCTCGCTCCGACGATAGCCGGGCGGTCAACTGGCGGCGACGCGGCTGCCGCGCGCCTGAAAAGGCAGAGTCCGCCAGCGTTCTGCACCCATCGAGGAGCGGGATGCACAGCGGAAAGCCCGGGGACCGCCGGACGAGCCTCCTGTGGCCCGAACCGCACCCAGGACCGGACGGATCTCTGATGCGAACCCGCGCGTACCCCGCGGCCTCCGATTTCGTCCGTCAACTGGCTCGCGTCGGTAGACAGGCGGCGTCAAGAATTCCGCTCTCGTAAGGAGGGAGCCATGTCATCACCGCAGCAGTCGCTCGACGCCGCCGGCCGGCGGCGCTCACCAGCCACGCTTCCCGGCCACCACGCCGGACACGCACCGGCAAACAAAGGAAGGCGATATCCGGCCGACCCGCCGCCCGTCGATGAGATCGTCGCCGTCATGCGCCAAGCCGGCGACAACCGTCACGGCCGCCGGCTGCGCGCCGTGATCATCGTGCTCTGGCGCGCGGGTCTTCGGATCCACGAAGCGCTCGCGCTCACCGAGACCGACCTTGATCAGCGCCGCGGTTCGATCCTCGTCAAGCACGGCAAGAACGACAAGCGGCGCGAGGTCGGAATGGACGGCTGGGCGTGGTCAGCGCTGGAACCGTGGACAGCTGACCGGCTCGACTTGCCGATCGGGCCGCTGTTCTGCGTGATCGATGGACCGACCCGCGGCCGGGCGTGGTCAGCCAGCGCGGTCAGGGCGGAGCTCCGCAGGGTTGCTCACGAGGCCGGCGTGCGGAGGCGATTTGCCCCCCACCAGCTCCGTCACGCTCACGCCGTCGAGCTGCTTCACGAAGGGGTGCCGCTGCCAATCATCCAACGCCAGCTCGGACACTCATACCTGTCCACGACCGGCACGTATCTCCAGGGGATCGACTCTGAGGAAATCATCTCGGCCGTCCACGGACGGCGTGCCCCAATGATGCACGCGAGCGCTGGCCTGCAGCTCTGAGCTTCGGAAGCCACGAAAGCGGGGGAGGGGGAGCGGCCCCGCTTTCCCGCCGCCCCCAAGGCAAAAGCAAAACGCACAACTCCCCTCCCGCGAATTCCGGGAAGGAGGGAACTCCGTTCC
>JBPCQX010000067.1:0-22365 GCA_050997675.1 Solirubrobacteraceae bacterium | reverse complement strand
TGATCAGCCACCGCAGCTTCGGCTTCCACTCAGCCGACCCCCTCATCGCGCTCGTCTACCTCTGCTGCACGGGCATCACGATCGAGCTGCCGCGATGACCTTCACCCCCAAACCGACCGGAGCGCCCGCAGTCGCGGGTGGGGGCCTGGCGCCATCTACACGCAGGAGTTCGGCGACCTCATCGCGCCGAGCACGCGGATCCCGCTCCTGCCGTAGTGGTTGTCAAGTCAGGCTGGCGAAGGTAGGATCGCGGTATGAGTCGTCTCCTTCTTCTGATCATGGTCGGCGGAATCCTTGCGCTTATACTCAACGAGGATCTGCGGTCCAAGGCGCTTGATGCACTCTTTGGCGCTGAGGAGGAGTTCGAATACACGTCGGCTACTGAGCCGGCGCCGATCGCCTGAGTCGACTCCAGCCAACGTATAGACCGGGGGGCGCGGTCACGATCGCGCAGATCACGAGGACGAGCACCGGTAGCGACGGCCCGCCAGGTGCGGTTGGAGCGCACGGTAAGGCGCGTCCGACCGCGGGCCCACCCGCGCCACGCTGCACGAGGCGGGCGAAAACGACGATCCGCTTTGCTGCGCTGAACGGCGGATCGCAGGCCGTCAGCACCAGGCGGTCGTACCCCACACGCCGGATCACGCTGAAGTCAGTTGGTTCCACGACGCGCGTTTTCTCAACTGAGTATGTGAGCTGTGCGTAGGGCATTCGGATAACTATTGCCTGCCGGGGTCGCAGCCGGTCGATGGCGCGAAAAGGTGCGAGGTAGGTGGTGCGGTGCCCGGCGATCGCGCTTGTGCCTGCCGCGCCCGGGAAAGGGGTCTGGGGATAGATCCCCGGCCCCTTCTCTAGGGCGCTCGTATCTGTGCCATTCACAAGCACGAAGTGGGCACCGATGCTGGGAATGAAGATCCGGCCAACAGCCGCCCCGCGCGGCGCCGTGCGCTTCAGTGTCTGGGCGAGGTAGTTGATGCGTGCGCGATCGCTGGACAAGGGCGCCAGGCCGAACTGAACGTCGGGCGCCAACGACTGACGCTCGAGGCGGCGCAGGTCGTGATCGAGTCTGCCCTGCTCCAGCCTTGAATACAGAGCGGAGAACGGGTCCTGCCAGAGGTACGTGACCCCGACCTCGAAAAACACGAGAAGTGAGGCGAGCAGCAGCAGCGTGGAGATCGCCCCGAGCAACGATAAACGCTCGCCCCGGGCCTCCGGGAGAGCTACGGCGTCTCGCGAGTCCCGAGTATCAGGCGCGGGAGCGTGCGTGACGCCGACGCGTACCGCGCTGAATGGCGCGGAGGAAAAACCCGAGAGCTGCGAGGCTAAGAGCGACGATCACCAGGGTCACAAGGTTGAAGCCCGTGAATGGAAGCTGGTTGGGAGAGTTCGCCGCGCCACTGACGCCGCCGTTGGCGCCCGCGTTCCCGTTGGCGCCGTTGGCGCCCGCGTTCCCGTTGGCGCCCGCGTTCCCGCCGCCGCCGTTGGCGCCCGCGTTCCCGCCGCCGCCAGCCCCGAGGTTGCCGCTGGCAGCCGGTGTCGAGACCGTTCCGGTAGCCGTGACACCGACGGTGCTCGTGGGCGTCGTTCCGTATTGATCCGCCGCGGCGGCGTGGTAGTCGGTGAAGCCGTTGGCGACACCTGCGGTACCCGCGCCGGCACCGAGGAGTAGGATGGCGGCGCTGAGCTTGACGAATCTACGTCCCTGTATCCGGTTCATACGACGGAAGTGTAGCGAAAGCGTCGGGCGGTTGGTGGCGCTTTCCTTGCAACTCCGCTCGCACGGCTGAAACGGGCTCAGGAGCCCTCGAGGTGCCACTTGCGCCCCCATAGAGCGAGCGGTATGCCCGTCACGTGGGTGCGCGAGCCGCATGGCAGCCAGTAGCAGGGCGATCACGACGAGGGTCATCAGATTGAATCCGGCGAACGGCAGCTGGCTCGACGAGCTTCCGCGCAGGGCCGGCGCCGTTGGTGCCGAGGTCGCCATTGCCATTGCCATTGCCGTTACCGGACTGTCCCTGGTTGCAGCCGCCGGCGGGGTTGCCGCTTCCGTTAGCGCCGCCCTTGCCGCCGTTGGCGCCTGGGTTCCCGCCTCCGTTCGCGCCGAGATCGCCGTTGCCGGCTGTGACCGTCGCGGTTACACCCGTTGTCGTGCCGTACCGATCGGAGGCCGCAGCATGGCTGTTAGTAAAGCCAACTTGCTACCGTCGCTGTCCCTGCTCCGGCCGCGATCACGAGGATCGACGCCGCTACGCCAACCTTTTACGCTCCAGGAGTCGTCCCATGGACGAGGAGTGCAGCGCGCGGCGAATACAAGACACAAGCGCCTCAGGCACGAGATCTTCCGGCACACCGAAGCGACATCCCGAACGGGCCGGGCACGCCGCAGAAGCCCGGCGGGGGCAGAAGCTTTGGGTTCAGGTGCAGCGCGCGGTCGATCTGCTGGCGGGCTGCCCGACGATCCTCGAGCGCGAGCAGGGTGGCGGCCCAGGCCGTGCGAATCTCCCAGTCTTGCGGGGCATGCGAGGCAGCGAACCGCAGAGCAATACTCGCCTGAAGGATCCGTCCCAGGGCGGTGTCGGCCTGCGACTGCACCACGAGTGCCCGGCCGACGGTTGGGTTGCGTTTGATTTGAGCGGCGACGCCGAGTGCCTCCACGTAACGGCGATGAAGGCCGAGATCATTGGCTCGCGCGAGCTTCAGCTCGTCGCCCCGATGCAACGCGAATTGCACGCCGATCAGCAAACAGCCGGCAGCGCACAGCAGAGCCGCCACTCGCGGCGAGAGCAGCCAGCCGATGTTTCGACTGGTCTCGGCGCCCGCCGCGACGGCTTTCGCTGCGGGTGTTTGTCGGCGTCGCCCGCGCCGGCCCTGCGGCAGGACAGCCGCGGCCAGAAGCAGCGCCGAGCCGGTGAGTGCGGAGATCTGCCAATCCCAGTCGACGGCGCCGTGCACCGCCCAGACCGTGAGCGCCGCTGCCACGGCTGCCACCTGACCGGAGCCGAGCGCGGCAGGACGCGATCGCGTGCGAAGGATCGCGGCGACGATCGCCCCTAGAAACAGTGCCAACGGCAGCAGCCCTAGAAGCCCCAACTCGTCCATCGTCTCCAGATAGAGCGAATGGGCATTACGGAGCTTCTCAGCTACTCTGCGCTCGCGCATCCAGCGGGTCTCGAAGCTCCCTGCGCCGTCGCCGGCCGCCGGATTGTTGCTGAAGCCCTGCAGGGCGACGCGGTAGACCTCACTGCGCGTTCCGCGTGCACTCGTGAGCCGGGCGGTGCCGTCCGTGGAAAGCGCTCCGGCGTGCATGAAGTCGCGATACTCACGGGAGAAGAAATCGGCCGTCCGGTTCATCCCGTTCGACACGCCCCCCTCGATGCGATTGTGCGCAACGCCGTAGAGGCCGGCAGAGACCACCAGGACGGTGGCGCCCGCGAACGCGGCCCCGCGCCTTGCAGCCGGGCTGCCCGCGTGAACGGCTCGCAGGCGAAGTTGGCCGCCTACCGTAGCGGTCGCCGCCTGGATCGCGGCGGCCAACAGCGCAAAGCCGCCAAGTTCCGGGGCGAAAGAGTGGCCCTGCCCGACAGCCTCCACCAAAGGACCGTTCACCAGCAGGTCGAAGGAGCGAAGTCTGAGCAGCACAAGGGCCCCGATCCCGCCGACGATCAGAACGCTGTTCAGCAGCGAGAGGCGGTAAGGCGACAGCGTTCCGAGTGCGACGACGCCGATGATCAGCGCTACCCATGAACCGCGTGAGAGGCTGAAGTACATCGCGGCGAACGCGAGCACGGCGACCGCGGCCATCAGGGAGCGCAGCGCGATGTGCGCACGCGGCCGCGCGGCAAGGCCCAGCGCCAGGACCGCCGTCATCGCGGCCATCGCGCCGAACGCGTTCCAGTAGCTCAGCGGATAACTGAGCCGGTAGAACACGGCATCCGAGGCGCTGCCGGCGAACACACCGGGATAGAGGCGGCTCAGCAGTCCCGCGCCAACGATCACAGCCATCGCGCCGAGTGCGCCCCACACGAGATGGCGTGAGAACCGGCCACTGCCCGCCGCGTACACGCCCAGGCCAAAGAGCCCTAAGTGGGCGAGCGTACGCTGCATGTCGAGCACGCCGACGTCAGGTGCTGGCGACCATGTGGTGGCGATGCCGGTCCAGGCGGTCAGCGCGATCAGGGCAGCGAGAGCGAGCAGCGCGCTGACGCTCAGAGGGTGGGGCGGGTGGCGTAGCGCGATCAGCAGCGCGAGCGCAAAGAACGAGATCTCACCGGCGGTGAGGTAGCTGGCGGGGAAGTAGCCGCCCGCGTCCCAGGCGAGGCCGAGCACGAGGGCGACGGAGATCGTACCGGCCGCGAGGTAAGGTGCTGAATTCAGGGCGCCCGCGAGCGGGCGCCGGTCGCTCAGCGCGGTGCGTCCGAGTCCTGGGTTCGCCTGTGTCGCGGCTATGACCGCATCACTGTTTGGAGCAGGGGTCAACCGTAGTAGCCATAGTAGCCATACTCTGTCTCGTCGCGGCGCCGGGTTCCGGTCACCACGAGGCCGATTGGCCGGCGGGGGAGGCGTTCGATGGCAGCCTTACCCGCGAGGGCTTGAGCGCGCGAAGTGCTGAGCGCCCTGACGCAGAGGACGACGGACTCAACGAGCGGCAGCAACTCCAGGACGTCGACGACAGATAGCAGCGGCGGGGTGTCCAGCACGACGAGGTCGTATGCGCTTTCGATCTCAGTGAGCATCGACCTGAATCGTTCCGAACGGAGAACCTCAACCGGATGGGCCGTGCGGCTGCCAGCCGTGATGCACACCAGGTGGTGCGAAAATTGCTGAGTGGACTCGATATCCACATCGGGTCCCGCCTTCGTGTCGCTGGCTGCGTCTCCAAACGGGATCGTGCGGAGAATTGATCCCGGCTCCGCTGTGCCGGCGACGTAGTCGGTCACCCCGGGTTCCGATGCAAGGCCGAGCCGCGCGGCCAGGACGGGCCGCCGCAGGTCGCACTCGATTAGCAAGGTTCGCTTGCCCGCCGCTGCGCTGGTAAACGCGAGGAACGACGCGACGGTGGTCTTGCCCTCCTCCGGGATCGCACTCGTGACGGCCACCGTCTTGGGTGGGGCCCCTTCCTCGAGGAAGTCGAGGTTGCGACGCAGGATGCGAAACAACTCCCAGTCGGCATTGGAAACACTGTGTTCGCCCTGCGGGTTGGGGTTCAGCCCCATGGTCTCCTTGCGGATGTGACCGAGGAGCGGCAGCTCGAGGATTGCCTCCGCCTCGCCGACGCTTCTGATTCGTCGATCGAAGGAGTCGCGCGCAAACACCGCGAGGAGACCGAGCAGCAGGCCTAGCAGTGCACCGAGAATGGCATTTCGCACTGGCTTGGGGGAGGTCGGGCTGGTGGGCCTAACGGCGAGCGCCGCAACCTGCGCCGGACTGGCGATCGCGCTGAGCGCCTTGAGGCGACCGTCCTGCTCATTGAAGATCGCCAACGCCGCAGGGTCCTTCGTGGAAGGCTTGCGACTGCGAAGCGCTTGCTCCTCGGCCACGAACGTCCCCCGGGCGTCGCGGTTCGCGGTCGCCGTGCCCTCGCGGGCGACCGCATTGGCCAGTTCCTCGGCCGCCGATGCCGTGTGTGCCTGGGCTTGGATCGAGACCAGGTTCGAGTTCGGCTGGACGGTGGCCGTGACGTTGTGCGTGAGCGCGTCCACGGAAAGCGGTGACCGGATATTGGCTTTCACACGCGCGATCACGCTCTGCTGCAGCACTGTTTGGGCGTTGGCCGACGCGAGTTGATCTGCCGTCTGGGTAGGCGCGATTGCGATGCCGACCAAGCCGAGGGATTGGGTCTCGTCGCGGAATGCCAGCGAGGCGGTGGCCGTGTAGGTGCGCGCCTGATTGACGGAGACCGCTACCGAGCTGGCCAGCGCGACCACGACGAAGAGCAGCAGCAGCCAGCGATGGCCCGAAATGGGCCGCATCACGTCGCTCAGCGTTGATTGTTGAGGCAGAGAGGTCATCTTGGCGAGGGCGCGAACGTCAGACCCATTGGGGCCAAGGTGTGACCGCCGCAGCCCCGACGCGGCGAGCGCCAGATTACCATGGGCCGGGGACGGGCCCTCCGTGGAAGGTGCACCGCCGAATCGCCCGGCCCGCTGCTTTTGCTGGCGCCGCGGAGTCCCTGTGGCAGCCGGAGTCGCTTGGGTGGCATGCACACCGCCCGCGATTTCGCGACCATTGGTGTGATCGATGGCCCGCGAACTACCCTCCAACTCCGCGCCCGACAAGCGCCCAGCGGGGCGCATGTCGTCTCCGAGGGTGGTGGCGGTCATCAGCTTGGCGGTGGCGACGCTCGCGGTGGTGTTATGGCCTTTTGGAGCCACCCGGAGCCATACGCAGTTCGGGTTCAACGATGACCCAGGGCAGGGACTGAAGCTGCAGCGGCAACTAAACGCGCCAGTGCGTCGCTACGAGCTCCCGTGGGCCTACGTCGAGGCCGAGAGGGGTCGCTGGGATTGGTCCGCCGGGGATGTCGCGTACGCGCGGATTCTGGCCGCCGGGCTGAAACCGTTGATCGTGGCCGGGGCGGCGCCATGTTGGGCCGCCACGGTTTCCGTTTGTGCGCCGGGGCACCAGTACGCGCCGGCAGCGTCGAAGGATGCCGATTGGATCCGGTACATCCATCTGCTGACCGCGCGCTACCCGCGCGCGGTCGGAATCGAGATTTGGAACGAGCCCAATCTCGCTGCGAACTTTGAACCTGTCGCGGACGCTGCTCGGTATACGACGCTTCTACGAGAGGCCTACGCGGCAGCCAAGAGCGTGCGCCGCTCGCCGCCCGTGATCAGCGGCGGCTTGCTGGGCAGCCCGGGAACCACGAGCGCGAACGCGAGCGCGGTCGGGATCCCGGATCGTCCGTTTCTCAAGGCGATGTTTGCTGCTGGCGCGAAGGGTCACCTGGACGGGATCGGGATTCATCCGTACCCGCTCACAGCCGCTCCCGCCGCGTGGAGCACGGACGCGGCGATTCAGACGATCGAACGTGTTCGTGCTGCCCGCAATGGCGCCGGAGATCGCGCGACACCGATCTGGATAACGGAGATGGGAGAGTCTACGGCTTCCGAGGCCGGCTTCCCGGCCGGGGTCAGTCCGGCTCATCAGGCCGCAGCAGTCCTTCAGCTCGTCCGCTACGCGGCCGACCAGAGTGATATCCGTGTCGCGCTGATTCACCGGCTCGTCGATCGGACTGATGCTCTGCCGATCGAGGCGGGGTTCGGGGTCTTCACCTCGCGCCTTGAGCCAAAGGCGGCCGCGTGCGAGCTGAACCGGCAGTGGCATGGGTCGATTCAGTGCTGATGCTTGGGTTGGGCGCGGGACGATGGATCCGGGAAGCTATATTCCGCGATCCTCCTAGCGCGCCGGATAACGTTTGCGGGACGAAAGACAATGCCCAAGTCATATAGCGCTGCCCACACATCCCTGCCGGCGCGGTACGAGCCGGCCTGGGGAGCTGAGTTCTGGGAGTACGTGGAGCAGGCGCTAAAACCTGGCGCCGTCGTCCTCGATGTCGGCAGCGGACGACGACCGACGATCGCGGCCGCTGAGCGTCCGCCTGATTGCCACTACGTGGGCCTCGATGTTGTCGCCTCCGAGCTCGAAATCTCGGCCGCCGGGTCCTACAATGAGACAGTCGTTGCCGACGTCCAGAAGTTGACACCCGGCCTTTGTGGGCGCTTTGACCTGATCGTTGCGTGGCAGGTACTCGAGCACGTAAAGGATATGAGCAGCACGGCAGCGGTTCTGCACGAATACGCCAGGGACGGTGGATGGTTCATCACAACGCTGTCCGGTCGCTACGCGGCCTACGCGCTCGCCAACCGGCTGCTGCCCGCCAGGGTAGGAGGGCGGCTGGTTGCACGCCTCAGGGATCGCCCGATCGAGACCGTGTTCCAGGCCCATTACGACCGATGTACGGCGGAAGGCCTGCGCACTGCCTTCTCATGCTGGGAGGAACTGCGCGTCGTTCCGCTCTGGCACGCCGCCGATTACTTCGACCGCTTTCCGCGGTTACAGCGCCTTTACCTTGGCTACGAGAACCTGGTCTCAGAGCGCGGGTTCGAGGGGCTGGCAACGAACTACGTCATCGCGGCGCGCAAGGGCGTGTCACCGATTTGACGGCCTGTCACGCAGCGCTCGAAGCGGTGCGGTACATGTCCATGAGTCGGTGGGCGATCGCGCTCCAGTCGTAGCGGGCGGCGAACTTTTGTCCTTCTTTGCACAGGCGCGTGCGCAGCCCAGCATTGGCGGCCAGTTCGGCCAGCGCCTGCCCGAAGCGGTCGGGTTCGAGCGCGGCCACCAATCCGGCGCCGGCCTCCGTGATGTCGCTCGCCAGGTTGACGGCCGGAGAGATGACCACCGGGAGGCCGGCCGCCATCGCCTCGATCACAGCAATTCCGAAATTCTCAGTGTGCGACGAGAGCGCCCAGATATCTGCACCCGAGAGTGCTGCGAGCCGGTCGTCCCCGTACAGCGGTCCGGTGAAAATAACGTCCTGCTCGATACCGAGCTCCCGCGCGAGCGATTGAAGCCCGGGTAGAAGCCCCTCGTCGTCCGGCCCCACCACCGCGAGACGGCAATCGGCAGCGGATCGCGCGTGAGCGAACGCGCGGATGAGCGCGTCGACGCCCTTCTTGTAGGTCACGCGGCCGAGGAACAGGATCACAGGTCCCTCAAAGCCCTTCAGGTGTGACGTTCTGAACGCCTCACGTGGCGGCAGGACGCTGAACTCGTGCACGTAAACACCCGGAGGCACGATCGCGCGGGGCACGTGCGGCGCGATATCGCGGATCAGCTCCAGCTCCTCAGCGGTCGTCACGTGAATCAGGGCGGCCTTGTCGAGCATCTCGCCCTGCCAGAGTCCGGTCATCAGTCGTTTGCGCGCGCGTCCGTACATACGCAGGTAGGGGTCCAGGGCGCCGTGCGGGGACACGATGTAGGGAACGCCTGCCTTGAGTGCGGCTCGGTACCCGGCGTACTGAGGGAACTGCCAGAGGTTGTGGATGTGCACGACGTCATAGCGGCTGACGACGCGTTGCGCCTCCCGATAGAGAGAGGGTGAGAATGCCAGCCGACGCGGGAACCGGGCCGCAAACAGGTGCATGTCGCTCTCGAGCAGCGTCGGATGGAGTTCGGTCGCCTGGACCCTGCGTTGCACCTGCCACCACCCTGTCGGCGCTAGGGCGAGGTCGGTCGCCAGGATTCGCATCGACCCACCCAGACGGGTCAACTCCAGGGACGAGCCTCCGACAAAGGCTGGCGGTCCTCCGGTCCGCGTAGCGCCGCCGACGAGGACGGACAGCACGCTCACGGACATCGGCTCGCGGGGGTCGCTCATCGGGGCAAACCTACTGAACATGCTTCGCGAAGCCGGAGCACATCGTCGAGTTAACCCCAACCACCACCCGCGCTGACGCCCGATCCCGTCGCACCTTAGGGTTAGCCGCGGATGGTCATCGTCTCAAGCGGGTTCAATCGCACACATGTGACAATCGCCGCCCGGGAGGCGAGCCGCAGCGGCCTGCTTGCCGGTGCAGTAACCGGTGCTTACCCCACACCCACGGTCAGGCGAGCACTGCGCGCTCTCGGATTGGAAAAGAGCGGGCGATTGGCTCGACTTCTTGAACGAGACGAGCGCATTCCCAGCGGGCAAATGCGCGCGCTGCACGTGCCGGAACTGCTGGATGAATTGGCGCGACTACTCACGCGTGTGCCGGGGATGGAGGGCTTCTACGCACCGCTCGACGCGGCTTGTATGAGACTGTACGGCCGGCTTGCGGCCCGGGAGGTCGATCGCTTGGCTAGTCGGGCGCGGTTATTTCATTTCCGGGCAGGCTTTGGCCATGCTTCGCTGCGCCGCGCGAATGACCTCGGTTTGTTCACGCTCTGCGATCACTCCGCCGTCCATCCGCTCTTGGTCGACCGGATCCTCGCCGCTGACGGAGATCTTCTAGCGGCGGTCGAGACGGGCGACGGGCCGACGCGTCTTCATCCTCTATGGCAGTCGATGCTGGACGACATCGATCAAACTGACGCCTTACTCGTAAACTCGGATTTCCTCAAAGAGATGCTCGTAGCACTCGGCTGGCCGGCGGACCGGGTGCACGTGATCTACCTGGGCATCGACGACTATTTCCTGGAGCAGATTCCGCAGCCAAAACAACCAATCGCACGCAAGGGCCCGCTGCGGCTGATGTTTGCCGGGCGTCTCGAGCAGGCAAAGGGGGCCGACGCGCTGATCGCGGCCTGCCGTACTCTTGATGGCTTTGACTGGGAACTCGTCGTGGCGGGGCCGGTGGCCGGCGGCGTTAAGGCCCACCAGGGACCGTTCCTCGCCGATCCCCGCGTCACATCGCTGGGCACCGTGAGCCGCGCGAAGCTCGCCGAGCGCCTGAGTGCGGCCGACGTGTTCGTGTTCCCTTCGCTCGCCGAGGGCTCCGCCCGCGCGGTTTTTGAGGCGCTCGCCTGCGGCTGCTACGTGATCACTACTCCGAACTCGGGCTCGATCGTTGAAGACGGCGTGCACGGCGCGCTCGTTCCGGCGGGCGACGGGAGGGCGCTGGCCGGAGCGATCACGCGCGCTAATGCAGACCGCGACGCGATTCAAGAGGTCGGGCGTCACAATGCCGCGCTGATCGCCGCGTCCTATCGACAGTCGGATTACGGGGCCGCTCTCACGTCGCTGTACCGTCGGCTGGGCGCGAGCCAGGGGGACCCGTGACGCCTGCACAAAGCCTGCGTCAGCGTGTGACACGCGGTGCCCAGGCGCAGGCATTCGGACACATCGTGCGGGTCGTGATCCAGCTCGCCGGGGTTCCGATATTCATCTCGGTATGGGGGCTGCATCTCTACGGGGAATGGCTCATTTTGACAGCCGTGCCGAGCTACCTCGCGTTCAGCGACATCGGCTTCGTATCAGCTGCTGGCAACGAGATGATCATGTCGATCGGCAGGAACGACCGCGAGCACGCCCTGTCGATCTTCCAGGCGGTGTCACTGGTTGTCGCGGCCGTTGTCATGGGACTCCTCATTCTGCTCCCTGCGGCGGCATCGGTGGCGCCCCTCACAACGTGGCTCAAGCTGACCGTGATCCACGAGTCCGCGGCCGGATGGATCGTCCTCGCGCTCAGTCTTGACGCGATGCTGGCACTGTTCGCCTCGCTCCTCTACGGGGGCTACGCGTGTGAGGGGCGCTATGGGGAGGGCGCGTTCGCGATCGCCGCGATAAGCCTCGTCGAGTTCGCCGCCCTCGCCCTCGCCGTCATCCTCGGCGGGGGGCCGGGTCTCGCGGCTGGCGCGATGTTTGCCGGCCGAGCCGTCGGCACGCTCGCGATGTTGGTGGGCCTTCGACGCCATGCCCCTTGGCTGAGGTTCGGCGTGCCTCACAGGCCTCGGTCGGTCCTGCGCGGGCTCCTGAGCCCGGCGCTGGCGGCCGGCGCGTTCCCGGTCGGGTTCGCGCTCAACCTCCAGGGCATGGTGATTCTCGTGGGAACCGTCGCGGGGCCTGCGAACGCCGCCATCTTTTCAACGCTTCGGACGGTGAGCAGGGCTGTCACGCAAGTCCTGGCCTCAGTCTCATCGGTTGTCTCGCCTGAGGTGTCGAAAGCATTTGGCGAAGGCGACCTCGCCCTAGTACGGATGATACACCGGCGCGGATGTCAGGTGGCCGTGTGGCTCGCGGGCTCGGCGGTGCTTGTGCTCGGGATCTTCGGGGGCCCAATCCTGCTTTTCTGGACATCTGGCAAGGTCGGCTCCGAGGGTGCGTTGCTTTACCTGTTTCTCATGACGGCGGCTGTTGACGCGTTTTGGTACACGAGCTTCGCAATCCTCTTTGCGACCAATCGCCATCAGCGTGTCGCCGTTCACTACGTGCTCGCGAACGTGCTCTCCTTGCCGGTCGCTTTCGCCCTGCTGAAGCTGTGGGGCCTGTCGGGAGCCGCCTCGGCGCTGGTGCTATTGGAGCTGTACATGCTTTTCGTTGTGTTGCGGCAGGCGCTCCCGGCGGCCGGCGACAGCGTGCTGGGACTCGCAGCGTTTATCCGCGTGCCGCCCGTGTATCTGCTTGGTAGACTCGCCCGCCTGCGCCCCGGCTATCGCAGCTGAGCCTCCGTGAATTCCTCCTCTCGAACAGTCGATGCGCTCGCGCTCAATCTTGAGCTGCCGGAGCTCCACACGCGGCGCGACGGGATGTATCCCCCAATCAGATATCGCCGGCCTTGGAACAGGGACGAGCTGTTGTCGCTGCTCCCGAACGAAGGGGCTCGTGTGCTCGACGTGGGCGCGGGCCGGAGTCCGATCCGCGTCCGGCCGCAGGATAAGCTCGTCACGGTCGACTTCGAGGGTGATGCTGAGGCGTCTGTTACAGCTGACGTGGCCGCGTCCTGGCCGTTCGGAGATCAGGAGTTCGACCTCGTCTACATGAGCCACGTGCTCGAGCACTTCTATCCGGCCGATCGAGATGCGGTGGTTCGGCGCGTGTATTCCTCGCTGCGACCGGGCGGGATCCTGTTCATCCGGGTCCCGCATAAGAGCAGCTTCCTCAGCACCGGCTGGGAGCATTTCAGCGTCTACGGGCTCAGCGGCGTGAGCGGGTTGTGTCACGGTCACAATCCGATGCTCCCGATGTTCAGAGCCGTGTCTGTTGGTGTGAGTCTCAGCCTCGATTTTGAAATACCGAGGACACGGGCGCGCGCGGTTCTCGAGACGGCCCTGAGTCGGTACTGGCGGTTGACCGACACCCTGCTATGCCACCTAGTCAACGGCATCCCCGAGGTGCAGTTCATGCTGCAGCGTATGGACTCCGACACCGAGCGGCGGCTCCGCGACGGTCCGTCCGCGTACGGCTAACGATGGCGGTTGAGAGCTGGGCTAATCACCCGGGATATGATGACCAGATGCCAGTAGGCCGCGCCGCCAAAATTGCTATCAAGAACGCCATTGGGCTGAAAGGCATGAAGCAGGGGAAGGTCCTGGCGGGACCCGCGCGCGGGGTTTCAATGACCTTCGATTTCAGTGGCCACACGCCGATGTATCTCGGTATGTTCGAGTGGGAGTTGCATCGGTTTTTCAGTACAGTGCTGACTGGCTCACGGTGCGTTTTCGATGTCGGCGGTTACGTGGGGTATGACGCATTGATGTTCGCGGCTAACAGCCAGGGACGGGTCATCACTTTCGAACCAAACCCCGATCAGGCGCAGATTCTGCGTGATAACGTCGCCCAGAATCCAGACCTCCAGACGCGAATCAGCGTGAATCCAAATGCCGTCGGGCACGAGTCGAGCGCCGGCGTGACCACGCTCGATGCGCTCTCTGAGGAGGTCGGCGTGCCCGACTTCGTCAAGATCGATATCGACGGTGGCGAATTCGGCGCTTTGCAGGGAGGAGCCACGCTTCTCCGCGAGCGGCGGCCTCACCTCGTGGTGGAGACGCATTCGCTTGAGCTTGAGGTGCAGTGTGGCGTTTTCCTCCAGGAGTCTGGGTATAAGCCGGTCATCAAGCACAATCGCAAGATCTGGCGCGAACACCGCGCGGGCGCCCTACATAACCGGTAGCTCCTTGCCGCCGGCAACAGCCGACCCACCGAGGCGTAGCTCGACGCGTCGAGCCAGCGGCTTGCGCGGCGAAGGCCGCCCGATCTGTTGGAGGGATGCGGCGCTCCATTTCTCGCCGCCGATCAGGGAGCGGCTGGTGAGGACGCCACCCGATCTGGGCGCTGCGAGTCCACAAAGCTGCCGATTGTCTCGCGCAGCCCGTCTTCGAGCGCGACCTCGGCTTCGAACCCCATCAGCTCGCGCGCGCGGCTGACGTCGAGAAAACGCGTTGGCTGTCCATCGGGCATCGAACTGTCCCAAACAATCCTCCCCTCGTACCCTACGAGTCGTGCGATCGTCTCGGCGAGGTCTCGGATGCGAGTCTCGACGCCATTTCCGATATTGATCGGAGCCGAGGTATCGAGGTGCTCGGCAGCCAACAGGAGCGCTCGGGCAGCATCGTCCACATAGAGGAACTCGCGCGAGGGGTTCCCGGTCCCCCAGAGCACGACCTCCTCAGCCGCGCTGTCCTTCGCGTCGATGAACTTCGAGATCATGGCCGGGATGACGTGCGAGTCGTTCAGGTCGAAGTTGTCGTTGGGTCCGTAAAGGTTCGCGATCAGCGGCACGCAGGAGTCGAACCGGTGCTGCTCGCGATAGGCCTGCGAGAGCACGATCGCCATCTTCTTCGCCAGTCCATATGGCGCATTGGTCTCCTCCGGGTAGCCATCCCAAATCGCGTCTTCCAAGAACGGGGCGGTCGTAAACTTTGGATAGGCGCATACGGTGCAGGCGGCGATCAGCTTTCCCACCCCAACGAGCCGCGCCTGCTCGAAAATATTGCCCGTCATCATCAGGTTGTCATATGCGAGGGTTGCGGGATTGCGTCGGTTGAATCCGATCCCGCCGACCGATGCTGCGAGGTGAATGACGGTGTCGGCACCCTCGAGCGCTTGGCGGGTTGCGTCAGCGGCGCGAAGGTCGTGTTGCTGGGATCGAATGATCCGCACCACGGCGCCGAGATCACGGAGCTGGCGAACCACCGATGTCCCCACGAAGCCCGCCCCGCCGGTCACTACCGTTGCTCGATCGCGCCAGTGCTGTGGGCTAGGTTTGGTCACGGATCCTTCTCGCTCGGTGTTCGACAGCAATCGTCCCTCGAACGCAGCAATGCTATCTGACCAGGCGGCGTTGCCGGGAGTGCATGGGTGTCGGTCGCGTTCAGTCGCCGCGCACGACGTGTGTCATGTGCTCAACCATCAACCTGGCCGCCGTGTTCCAGTCGAAGCGCGACGAGAGCTCGACTCGAGCCGCAGCTACGCGGGAGAAGATCTCCGGATCTCCGAGCAAGCTGGCGAGCGCTACGGCAAGCTCATCGGCGTCCTCCGAGTCCACGAGTGCTCCGGTGATCCCCTCTTCGACGATCTCCGGCATCGCAAACGCCCGTCGTGCGACGCACGGCAGGCCAGCGACCAACGCTTCGGCCAACACGATTCCGAAGCCCTCGTAGCGCGAGGGCATCGCGAGCACGTCATGGACTGCGTAGAGGGCGCTGACTTCGGCCGCTGGAAGCGGTCCTCTGAAGTCAACGAAGTCCGGCAGCTTTCCGGGCAGGGGCCACCGGTCCGGGCCCACAACGGTTAGCCGCACGTCGCCGTCGCCGCCCCTTCGTAGTCGTCTCACTGCTTCCACGACGACGTCCCCAGCCTTCACGGCGAAGTCGGTGCCGACGAACAGGACGCGGCCGGCAGAGGGTCGCTCGGGATCGCGGTACACGGTCGGCGGGTTGTTCACGCCGGGCGGGATAACGACGATCCGCTCGGGCGGGATTCTGAAGGTCCCGACGAGGAAGTCGCGGTACCAGCGACTCATTGTGAAGACCGCGGCGGCCCTCCCATCGCGCTCTCCCTGTTGTGCGGCCCAGCGCTCGAGGACATCGCGCCGACAGGGCAGCAGATTGGTGTAGGGGAGGCCCGACTCCGCCTGGTAGGCGAGTATCGCGGCAGCGCTGGTGTCCTGGTAGAAGAACGTCGGCGCCTCTGACACGGTGTCGACTTCACCGATGCCGAGCACGGCTTCCGGCAGTGCTCGGCTCACGCCGCGGCGGACAGCTCGATCGATCAATCGGCGCTCCGTCTGGCAGTACTGCCAGGGGAGCTCTCGCTGTGGCAGGCAGAGCGCTCGCAGGATGGCCTTGCCGGCGAGCGAGCGCTGAGCTTCGATGTCCAGCACGGTCGCGTGGGCAGCGAGCGCCTGACGCAAGCGCACGGCGCTGTAGGACCAGGTCTGCTCCCGCGGGTGCCACCAAGCGCAGGCGTAGCCCAGGCGAAGGGGGGTCGGGCTGCCGCGCACCTACAGCCGCTTCTCAGGTCTGATGCGCCGCCATGCGTTCGTGTTCCAGATCGGGGCGCTTAGCAGATAGAGCGAGAAGATCGTCAATGACGTCAGTACCCTGATCCGTCCACCGCGGACGCCGCGCGCGTTGCGAAATCCGACCTTCGCGCCCTCCCTCGCAATCTGCCAGACATTCTGCGACTTGGCGTCGGAGTGAGTGCGCAGGTACTGCACCGGTCCCGGCACGTATAACGACCGGACACCCTGACGTTGGAGGCGAAACAACAGGTCGTAGTCCATGCAGTAGTGCAGGTCGCGGTCGAGCCCGCCGACCGCCCGCAGCATTTCGGCTCGATAAAAGGCAGCGCTGCAGTTGACGTACACGCCGTACCGTAGAAGCCCTTCACGGGTGAAGGGCCGGCTCGAGCGGTAGTGCTTGAGTTTGCGACCGTCTTCGTCGATGGTGCCGTAGTCGCCGTAAAGGAAATCAAGACGTTCGCCGAGGTGTCCGGCGAGGCCTTCAACGCCCGCGGCGTCGTACAGGTCGTCGGCGTTGAGCCATCCGATCCAGTCGCTTGTCGCACGCGCAAGAGCTCGGTTCCACGCGTCTGATTGACCGTGATCCGGCTCGCTGACGAAGCGGATGCGCGGGTCGCTGAGGCGAGTGATGATCGCTTCGGTCTCATCCGTCGAACCCCCATCTTGGATCACGAGCTCGACATCGATCCCTTCAATCGACAGGACGCTTTCAATCGATCGCTCGATGAAGCGGGCGGTGTTGAAGGATGCCATCAGCACGGAGAGATCGGGCTTCTTGCCGGCTGAGCGAGGCGGTTCAGTTGACATGGCCGGTTCAGGTGAGGTTTCTTCGGAGCGCGACAGAAGGAGGGGTCGGGGACGCGCAAGCTTAGAGGAGAGCCTGCGCATCGGGCGGAGGATGAATGCACCGCGTGTCGCAGCACGGTCGCCCGCGTGGGGGCCGATAGACTCATCGACGATCATGACGAAGCGTTCGGCTCGACATCGGCCCCCAAGCGGCAGGTCGTTCGGTTCAGTCGTCCGCGGTGTGGTGGGTGCTCTCGGCTACGACCTGGTGCGTAAGCACTATTACAGCGCAATCCCGGATCTCGGAACCATCCCCGCGGACGTCTGGACGCGCAGAAGCGAGCTGCGAGGCCTGCAGCTCGACAACGATGCGGGCTTGGACTTCGTTCAGCGAGAGCTTGCGCCTTACCTGGCAGAGTTCGCGGCGCCCGAGTCCGTCACTGAGGACCCGCGAGAGTTTCATTTCGGCAACGGCTTCTACGACCGAGTCGATGCCGAGCTTCTCTATGCGATGGTCCGCCGCTTCTCGCCGCCACAGATCGTCGAACTTGGCTCAGGCATGTCGAGTCTGGTGATCGCGGACGCGCGTGCACGGAACGATCTGGCCGCCAGCCGGCACGTCATTTACGATCCGTTTCCGACGCCGAGACTGGCTTCCACGCTCGCGCAGGTCGCCGAACTGCACGAGGTGCCGGCGAGCGAGGTGCCGATTTCGGACTTCGAGCGCCTGCGTTCAGGGGATTTGCTGTTTGTCGATACGACACACACCGTCAAGATCGCGAGCGATGTGAATCGAGTGATACTCGACGTGCTGCCTGTGCTGGCCCCCGGGGTCATCGTGCATTTTCACGACATCTTCCTGCCATGGGAGTATCCGCGGGAGTTCCTCGAACGCAGAAGGTTCTTCTGGGCCGAGCAGTATCTGCTACAAGCGTTTCTAGCGTTCAACGGCGAGTTCGAAGTGCTGTTCTCGGCTCACGGGCTCCAGCGAGAGCACCCACGCGAGATTGCGGAGTTGATACCGGGCGGCGACGGCGCGCCGGCGTCCGCGGCGTTATGGATTCGGCGCAGCGAGGCGAACTGATGGCCAGACCGGACCAGGGCAGGGTTTCGCCCGTGAAATAGTCGCGTTGCGCGCCGTGAGTTGCAGCTCCGGCGAGGCCGGGACGGTGGGCGGCGTGGACCGCCGTCCGCCAGAGGGTTATCCTGTGGGAATGTCACCCTCACCCTGGGCGCCTAGCGACAGAACTGAGGGCGGCGTGATTGCGGCGTCCCGAAGAGCTTGATGCTGAGTCGCTTCGCCTCGCTATTCGAGCCACGCAAGAACTACGGCGATGGTCTGTTCGAACTGATCATCTCGGACTACGTGGCGTACTACCGTGCCACCCCGATGCGGACGAGGTGGTCGGTGAGCGGCAGCACCCGTCACGAGTCGAAACGCAGACTGGCGCTGATGTTCATCCCGCGCATGCTGCACAACCCTTGTTTGCACGCGACCTTGCTCCTGCGACTTGCGTTGCGGAGTCCGAAATTTATGATGGGGTTCTGGCGCACCGCGCTCATCGCAAAGCACACGATCGACATCCAGGGCGGCATCGAGATCGGCCCCGGTCTTTTATTGCCGCATCCGCTCGGCATTGTTCTGGGGTGGCAGGCACGGATCGGGCGTGACGTCACGATCCTCCATAGCGTCACCATCGGAGGCGTCGTCAGACATCCGGAGGGCGAGCCGCAACTCTGCCCCGCGATCGGCGACGACGTGGTTATCTACCCGCAGAGCATCCTTGTCGGTCCGATCACGGTCGGCAGCGGCGCGGTGATCGGCGCTGGCGCCTGGCTCGACCACGATCTTCCGCCGGGAGCAAAACACTCCGGGCGGTCTGCGCTATTTCAGGAGTCCCGACTCGCAGGTGCGGACGGTCGAAGCGCAACGTAGGCCTACTTGGTCCGCTGGCCCGGCCGGTACGCGGCCGAGCGGCCACCATGCCAACATCCGCGCACGACTGGTGCGGTTGGGATCTCGAATGCACGGCTGACCGTTTTTAGCCGCCGCCAAGTCTGCCCATCGTCCGTGCCACTCCGTGGCGGTCAGGGACCGTAAGCTCCACGCTGACTTGGACGCGGTAATGGTCACACATAACAGCGAGGCGGATGTCCGCGCACTGATCGGCAGCCAGCCTACGATGAATGCCTTCGAGCGGATTGTCGTCGTCGACAACGCCTCGGCTGACCACACCGTGGCGCTTGCGTCAGATGTCGGATTCGAGGTCGCGCCACAGCCGTCGAACCTGGGCTTTGCCGCCGCTGCGAACCTGGGGGTGGGCATGACACGGGGGCCGCGGTTTGCACTCCTGAATCCTGATGTCCGATTTCAACACCCCGGTGATCTCGCGCGGCTGGAGCGGCATTTCGACGACCCCGGGATCGGCGGCGTCGCGCCTGCGCTTGTGCTTCCGAGCGGCGAGATGCAGGATTCGGCCCGCCGCGTCCCTAGCCCTTCAGATCTCCTGGTTCGTAGGTTCACCCGGCTCCGGCCGGATGCGATCAGGGCGTCGCGGCCGGTCGACGTGGAATGGGCTGCGGGCGCCTGTCTACTTCTCAGGCGGTCAATGTACGACGAGATCGGGGGGCTCGACGTGCGCTTCTTCTTGTACTTCGAGGACGTGGACTTGGGTATCCGCGTCCGGGAAGCCGGCTTCCGGATCCGCTACGACCCGGAGGTGCGCGTGTTTCACGCTCATCATGCGGCGAGCCGCGCGAATCTGCTCATGCCTGCGACCCGCCACCATTTGCGGAGCGCCGTGCGCTTCTACGCTCGTCATCCCGGGTTCATTTCGCCGCCCATGTTGCGTCGGGGATCAGCCGACTAGCACGCCGCCCGGCGGAAGCGGCTGTCGCATTCGCTGACCATCTGGCATCGTCCGGGCTGGCGGAGACTCGAGCGGGCCGTCCCGGCGCAGCCGCCAAACGACCATCATGATGAGCGCGAACCACCCGTATTGCTGAAAGTCGAGCGGCGCCGTCGATGCGTAGACAAGAAATGACATCGCGGCGGCGATCAACGCCCAGCTGACCAACAGATCGTCCTCATTCGTGCTCGAGGACACGCTGCGCCAGCCGCTCGCAACTAGCGCGACGATATTCGCCACAGCTCCGATCAAACCGAGAATGCCAGCCTCGTAGAGCGCCGCGAGCGGGGCGTTGTGTACGGGGTAGAAGAGACTCTTTCCACCGTTGATGATCGTCACGCCCGTCCCAAAGGTGTCAAGACCGTCGCCGATAAATGGGTCCGCGAGAATTCTTGGCCAGACCGCTTCCGCGACGGAGATACGCACCTGAGGACTGCTCTGGACGGCCTGACCACCGTTGCCGCCGATAACTGACTCCAAACGCTGCTGGGGGGAGGCGACCCGTCCACCAGCGACGGCAAACACTAGGGCGGCGGCTCCCAACGCCCCAACGATCGCGATCCGGGCCGCCCGCGGCACGGTGGTCAGTGTGAGCCACACGGTTACAGCCGCCACCGCACCGGCCATCCCACCTACCGACCCCGATAGCGCAAGACCGGTCGAGATGAGACCGGCGGGAATCCAACGCATCACCGACAGCGTCCGGCTGTCCGAAACAGCCGACCGCGTCGCGACCAGGATGGCTGGCACCAGAGCGATTCCCGCTGCGCCCCCGAGGTCGTTCGGATGTTGAGTAAATCCGGTGCTGCGGTTACCCTCAAGTGGACCGGCTAGCGTATGAACGCCGAAAACCTGTGCGAGCGCTGCGGCGCCGTCCGCGGCGATCGAGAGCCCCCACAGGCTCAGGGCGAGCATCACGTGCTGGCGGGTTCGCAAGACCATTGCGCCGGTCCAGAACCAGAGGACCATCACGTAGATGCCATGAGCCACGGCAACCGCCGAACTGGTTGGATCTTGAGCACCGATCGAGCTGATGAGACCGCCGACGGCAAACACTCCTGCGCTCAACAGCAGCGACGTCGGCAGGCGTGCCACTCCGCGTCCCCGCAGCGCCGAGAACCCACACGTGGTCAGCGAGGCCAGGAAGCACATCTCCGAAATCGTCAGCCCGGCGGCCGGACGAAACGCGGCCTCGCCCACGAGCAGCGCCCCCGCATAGAACAGTGCTCGCGCGAGGCGCAGCTCTCCGCCCTCCGCTGCCGCCGGCCCTGTGGTGGCTGCTCGCTGGGCGCCCCCTATTCGGGGACCGCGCAATGTGGCCGCGATCGGGCTCAGCGAGCGGCGTAGCAGCGCGAGGAGCAACGTCACAGCAATCGCAGCGACGAGGATGAGCGTTGCGGTGAGTGACAGGACGCTTGGCAGCAAGCCGACCAGTGCACATGACAGAATCACTGCGACCAGTGATGCGGCCGGTGTCAAGCCTAGTCGGTCAGAGTGCCCGGAGCGGAAGCGGCGGAGACTAGTGTTGGTCACGGATCGCACACAGCAGGACGGTTCGAGCACTGAAGAGCGGGTGAAACCAGCTCGTTCGCGCGGCGGTCGTCGGCACGAGGAACACGCGGTCGGCCCACTCGTTGAGGATCTGCAACGAATCGTAGACGCTGTACGAGTAGGCGACCCCGCCATCGCCTTGGTTGAGCGCGTAGCCGCGGCCACCCGTCGCCGCACGATACACGGCGGGCCACAGACGCAGCATGTAAAGCGCGTATTTCGCTGCGCGATGGGCGCCTCCCCCGCCGGCAAAGCGGTTGCCGTCGGAGAGAAAGACCGCCCGCCGGGCGACGCGCGTCATCTCGCTGACGATCGCGTTCGGATCCGACACGTGGTGCAGGATGCCGAGCTCGCAAACCGCGTCAAATGATCTGTCAGAGTACGGCAGCGGATCCCCCCCAGCTTCGACGATCACGCCTGCGGGCACGCCGTTGATGCGCTCGGCGGTATCGATCATCGCGCGCACCGGCTCGACTCCGGCAACCTCGACTGCGGGGTGCTTGTCGATCAGGTGTTTGACGCCCCTACCGGTGCCCGCGCCAACATCGAGGATCTGTCCGTAGCCGTAACCGTCGACCATTGCCGAGATGAACGAGAGCGCTACGTAGTGCTCGTCGTCCGCGTGGACATGCATCTGGTCGTAGCGGTCGGCTGTCGCGGCGTAGAAGTCCCGCTGCAGCTGCTCCGGTGCGACCGCGGGTGCCGAGTGTCGGAACCTCGCGCGAAGCTCAGCCTTCAAGTGGGACCGCCACCGGCACCGCGCCGTCAGGCGACGGCCTGAAGACCAGATGCAGACCCCGCGCCTGTGCAGGGACGGCGAACGCGAGCTGGGCAATGGTTAGACCGTTATGCCCCAGCGCTTTTGCTTGGCTGAGGGTGCCTGCGTTCCCGACACGCAGAAGCGGCTGGTAGACGCGCCCGTCCGGCGTCTCGAGCTGAAAGTAGAGGCTGCCGGGGTCGAGTGAGGCGCTGCCGAGATTGCGAATGCGCACAGCCACGAGTTCAAGTCGCTGGCCCGCTGGGACTGAGTGTTTGCGCGCGGCAATAGTCCACGCCACAACCGGATTGGCGAACACCGCATACCGGACGTTGGCTAGGACGAAGGGCCGCTGCGTCGCCCGCAGTTGTAGCGGGCGCGCCGATGGGGCGGCGCGGGCGACCCTAAGCGCAGC
>JBPCQX010000200.1:0-21316 GCA_050997675.1 Solirubrobacteraceae bacterium | reverse complement strand
GCCGTAGGCCGCGTCGAGCATCCGCGCATAGATGTGGGGTGCTGCTGCCTGCGCCCGGGTGAGCCGCGTACCCGGGCGTGCCGGTACCTCGGGCTCGAAGTTGTGCGTTCGAGAGGGCTCCCCCCAGACCATCCACAGACGCACCGATCGGTACCTGCGCGCGGCGGCATAGGCAAAGTCGGCGAGGTCGCGTGGGTGCGGCGCCCATATGTATGAGCGTCCGCCGTTGGCCCACGCGGGTGATCCGAAGATCTGCAGCGAAACGCGAATACCCGCGGCGCCCGCGTCCGTGACCGCGCGCGTGATCTCGGCCGGCCAGTGATACGCCGGGTCGTTGGGGTCGCGGGGGTGGCGCGGACGCGTCGGCGCGGTCGAAGACCACACGAGCGCCGCATGGTAGATGTTCACGCCCAGATCCCTGTACAGCGGGAACTGCGAGACGCCGTTGACCTCGGTTGGTCCCCAGATCGACTTGAGACCGCTCGCCGTCGCAGGGGTTGGGAGGATCGCAGTGAGCCCTGCGGCCGCGAGAATCGCCGCCGCCGCAGCCCGCGTGTGCCTGCCTTTGATTATCGTCATGCCCCGGCGGGTGACGCGATCACGCGGAGCGCCGCTCGTCGCGGTCACGCAGCCGTTTGAGCGCGAACGCGCCGAGGCCGCCTAGCCCGAGCACCGCAGCGGCCAGCACGGCCACCGATCCGTTGATCGGATCGCTCGGCGGCGGGGACTCGAGGCGGTGGACTTCGCCGAGCACCGGCCCGGATAGACCGGGGGCAGTGGCTACCGCCGCCGTGCCGCGTGGGGTCACTGTGCGGGCGCTGCCCGGCGTCGAGCCGATGCTGCTCGCGCGGCTCTGCACCGAGCGGCGTGTGATGCCGGCACCAAACAGCGCGGGCGCCGCCGGTGAGCCCTTCGCCGTCGCCCCAGGACTGCCGCCGGAGATGCCGCGGGCGCTGGAGAGCGGAAACGCGTATTCCTTCGCGGCCGGGCTGCCCGGGTCAACGTGGACGCCTGGCTCGAGCGCGAGCGCCTGGCCTGGCGATGCAGCTGCCAGCAACCCGATTGCCAACAAGCACTTGCTGCACCTCCTGATCGTAGCCACACGGACACGGTAGCGACTTGAGCCACGACAACGCTCCGCCTGGGCAGCTCAGCTGCGGGCGGCCCGCTGATACCCGTCGGTGTAGGCCGAGGCCTGCAGCGCAAACATGCGCGCGTAGGTCCCTCCCAGCGCCATCAACTGCTCATGGGTGCCGGTTTCGACGACGGCCCCCTGATCCAGTACGTAGATCCGATCCGCCGAGCGCACGCTCGAGAAGCGGTGCGAGATCAGCAGCACGGCGCGCCCGCGCTGAAGCGTGCGGATGTTCTCAAACAGGTCGTGTTCCGCCTCGGCGTCCAGCGCCGCGGTTGGCTCGTCCAGCACCAGAAACGGCGCGTTGCGAAAGAAGGCGCGGGCCAGCGCGACGCGTTGCCACTGGCCGATCGAGAGTTCAGCGCCGCCTTCGAACGAGCGACTCAGCCGGGTGCTGTATCCGTCGGGCAATCCGGCGAGCGTCCCGTCGATTCCGGCCACGGATGCGGCGCTGCGGATCCCTTCCGCATCCTGTATTCGGTGGTGGTCGCCGAGCCCAACGTTGTCGTGGCCGGTCAGCTCGTACTTGACGAAATCCTGGAAGATCGCCGTGACGCCGCGACGAACCCGGGCGGCGTCCGCCTGTCTGATGTCGACGCCGTCCCACGTCACGCGTCCGGATGACGGGGTGTAGAGCGCACAGAGGATCTTGGCCAGCGTGGTCTTACCCGATCCGTTCCTGCCGAAGAGGGCCACGACCTCGTCGCCGCCGAGCTCGATCGAGACATCTCGCAACACGGCCCTGGACGTCCCCGGATAGCGGAAGCTGACGTTTTCCACGCGCAGCTGTGAGAACGGGGGCGGCGGATCACCCGGCGGCCGCTGGATGCCAGCGGGATCGCGCAGACCGAGGAAAGTGACGAGATCGTCGAGGAACAGGCTGCACTCGTGCAGCGATCCCGCGCTCGCGTTGATCCCGCGCACGCGTGAGCCGAGCTGCTGCACGGCAATCGCAGCGACCCCTGCGTCGGCGGCGGAGATCTTGTTTGTCAGCGCCAGCTGAAGGAGCAGGCCGACACCCAGCAGGGTGACGGCCGAGGAGCCGCCGTTGGCCAGCAGCGACCGTCGCATCCGGCTGCGAGCTACCCGGCGGAGCTCGGCGATGCGCCTGCCGTACAGCCGGTCGTAGCGATCCCGCAGAAAGGAAGACAACGCGAACAGGCGAATCTCCTTCGCGTCCGCCTTGCCCGTCAAGACGTCCTGCAGGTAAGCCCGCTCGCGATCCGCGGCCGTCATTCCATACGCGAATTCGTAGGAGGCTCGCCCGTTGCGGGTCGTGGCCCACCAGAGCGGCAGATATGCGATCAGCACGGCTGGGAGCACGACTGGTGCGACACTCGCCACGACTGCCCCGAGAGCGACCAGACCGCTCGCGCCGCTCAGCAGCGTGACGATCGCGAATGCAACCTGCCAGCTGCGATCGTTGGCGTTCACCTTGGCACGGCGGAGGCGGTCATGGAACTGCGGACTCTCGAGCGATTCGAGTTCCACCTCGGAGACGACGTCGATGATCTTGCCCTGCACATGGCGCTCCACCAGTTCGGCGAGGATGCGCTCGCGCTCGATCAGTGCGGATGCCGCGAACCCGAGCGCCGTCGTCACCACGCCCAGGCCGATCAGCTGCGGAGCCACATCGGCGAGCCCGCGGTGCCCGTGCGACGCCACGACCACGGCGATAACGCTGCGCCCCAGGAGGAGCTGAACGGCGACCCCAACCCCGGCGGCGACCTGCAGGCCGATGCATTGCCAGAACTCCGGCCGGGCAGCGTCCCACACCAGCTGGACGGCACGAATCATCAGGGACGGAAGCCGGCGCGCCGAGATCCGCTCCTGTCCGTCAGCGGGCATGATCGATAGGCTACGCCCCGTGTGGACAAGCCACGATCCCGGCCCCCAGTCGCCGCCTTCGAGATAGCCGGTGGCGATCTCCTTTGCAACCCGGGCGATGGTGCCCCAGCACGTCACCAGCCGCCGCCTCGACGACGAGCTCGTCCTGCTGAATCTTGACAGCGAAAACTACTTCGGACTGGACGCCGTGGGGACTCGAATTTGGGAGGTCGTCTCCGCCGCACCGAGCGTCGAGGAAGCGCTCCAGCAGCTGCTGTCCGAATACGAGGTCGGCGAGGCGAAGCTCCGCGAGGACATGGAGAAGCTGCTCAACCAGCTTGTCAGCAGTGAGCTCATCGAGCTCCAGCCGATCTGACTGGAGCGCGGTTCTCGCGCTGACAGGGACTGAGCGACTGCTCCTCCTCGCCACAGTCGCAGCGCTCCCGGTGATCACGGCTGTGCTCAAACTCACCAGCTATCAGGGGCTGAAGCGCACGCTGGCCCGCGCTGTACCGCTGCGCTCCCCTCGCTCCCCGGCGGCCGAGGTGGCCGCCGTGACGAGCCGGATGGTTTCGATCGGCGCCAACCGAAGCCCGCTCCCGTCGACCTGCCTGTCGCGGTCGCTGACGCTCTGGCTGCTGCTTCGCCTGCGGCGAATCGACAGCGAGGTGTGCCTCGGTGTGCGCCGTGACGGCGGGGCATTTGACGCCCATGCCTGGGTGGAGCTTCTGGGATCGCCGCTGAACGACACGTCCGACGTCGGCGAGCGGTTCGCGACGGTTCACCCGACGCATCCCCGGCCTTGAGCGGGATCGCAGGCATCCTCCACCGCGACGGCCGTCCTGTGGACGGCGCCGATCTTCGCGCGATGACGGACACGATGACCCACCGCGGCCCCGACGGCATCGAGCAACACGTGGCCGGCCCGCTGGGCATGGCGCACTGCCTGCTGCGCACGTTGCCCGACCCACGCGAGAAGTTGCAGCCGGCCTGGGATCAGCGGGGCGAAATCTGCCTGACGCTCGACGGCCGAATTGATAACCGTCAGGAGCTGCGGCTAGGGCTCGGCTCTGCTGCTCGGAATATCCGTGACGACACGGACGCTGAGCTGCTGATCTGTGCCTATCAGCACTGGGAAGACGCATGCATCGCTCGCGTGATCGGGGATTTCTCGTTCGCGCTCTGGGACGGGCGGCTGCGCCGGCTGGTGTGCGCCCGCGACTTTCTCGGCAAGCGCCCCTTCTACTCCCACTACGACGGGTCGACGTTCCGCTGGGCCTCGGAGCCGCAGGCCGTGCTCGCTGATCGCTCGATCCCGCGTGTACCCAACGAGGGGATGATCGGCGAGTACCTTTCTGCCAACGTACGCAGCACGACCGAAACGTTGTTCCGCGACTTGTTTCGACTCGCTCCAGCCCGCTTTCTCGTGCTGGGAGTCAATGGCCTCAGGATCAGCCGGTACTGGATCTGGGCCCCCGGAAGTCCCATCAGCCACCGCGACGAGCGAGACTACGCCGGGCATCTCCGCGAGTTGTGCGCGGATGCCGTCGAGGTCCGCCTCGAGAGCAGCCCTCCCGCCGTCGTCGAGCTCAGTGGCGGCGTCGACTCGTCGTCACTGGTCGGAATGATCGAGCACCTTGACCGCGTCGAGAAGACCGAGACCTACTCGCTTGTTTTCCCGGGATGGAGTTGCGATGAAACTGACCACATCCGAGCCGTGGTTCGCCATTGCCGCGTCCCGAATCACGAGATCAAACCGGCTCCCGTTGCCACCGAGGCGTACGACGAGCAGGCTCGCCAGTACCTCGATCTCGCTGACTATCCGAACACGATGATGCATCGTCCGCTCTGGCAGGCTGCGCGAGACCGCGGCTCGCGGGTTGTGCTCACAGGGAGTGGTCCCGATGATTGGCTCGTCGGCAGTCCGTACTCGTATGCCAGCTCGTTGCGCCACCTGCAGCTCCGTCGCCTCAGCAGAGATGTACGCAGCGAGGCGAGCGTTTGGGGTTGGCGGGCGGCACTGGGCGAACTTTGGCACCTCGGACTGCGGCCGCAAGCACCGCCGTGGCTTCGACAGGCAGCGGGTCGCGCGCCTGGGCGAACTCCGTGTCCGTTTTGGTTACACAGATCGTTCGTTGGTGAGAGCGGCCTGAGCGACCGACTGCGAGCTGCAAGCGTCGCCGGCGATCCGGTTTCTCACATGCTTGACGACGGATGGCGGGCCCACGCCACAGAGTCAGGCGAGCGGGCGCTCGCGTCGGTCGGAATGCAGGGACGGGATCCATTCGATGACCGCCGCGTCGTCGAATACGCGCTGGGGCTCCCTGAGGACCAGCGTCGCCGCGGACACGTCACGAAGTACGCGTTGCGGGAGGCGGTCAGCGGCATGATTCCCGAGTCAGTCCGCACGCGATCCGACAAGGCGGACTATCACCCGGTTTTCTGCGAGGAGCTTCGGTTGCATGGCGGCCCAGCGTTATTTCAGAGCATGGCGCTGGAGGACCTTGGATGGGTGGACGGCGCCCGCGTGCGCGGGATGTACGACGCCTACGTGCGCAGCAACGACGCCCGTGACGCTCACAAGCGCGGCGAATACCTCTGGCCGCTCTGGTTGATAAACTCTGTCGAACGATGGTTGCGCGCCTTGTGAGAACCGCTCGACTCAGCTGCCAACAGAAAGGGCACAGATGAACGATGCACCGATGGCAGGTGGCGGCACGACCAAGAAGCAGTACGAGGCCCCGGCGCTCGTCGCGTACGGATCGATCGGCAAGTTGACCCAGACGGGCGCCGGCTCGGGCACCGACGGCGGCGTCGCTGGTATGTCCATGGCGTGCCTCTAAGGCACACTCGCGGTTCGCGAATCTGCTCGTCTAAACCTTGTCGCTGATTCTCGACGAGCACCGGGAGTATCTTTCCGATGTCCCGCGGCTGACAGCTTTTCAACAGGCCATTGAAGCGGTAGTTCGCCCGGGCGACGTGGTCGTGGACCTGGGCGCCGGGACCGGCGTACTCGGTCTGATGGCCTGCCGCGCCGGCGCCTCGCGTGTCTACGCACTCGAGGCGACAAGCATGATCGGCGTGGCGCGCGAGATCGCGCGCGCAAACAATGTCCTCGACCGCATCACATTCGTCAAGGAATGGTCCCAACACGTCGAACTTCCCGAGGCGGCTGATGTCGTGGTTGCCGATCAGATCGGCCGCTTCGGCTTCGAGGCTGGTGTGTTCGACTACTTCGCCGATGCCAGGAAGCGATTACTCAAGCCCGACGGCGTCACGATCCCGAGCCGTATCGAGTTCATCGCCGCGCCCGTGGAATCCGAGGAGATGTGGTCGCATGTCGCGTTCTGGGACACCACGCCGCTAGACGTCAAGCTCGGTCCTGGTCGCACGATCGCACGCAACACCGGCTATCCGGTGACATACGCTCCAGACGCGCTTCTTTCAGACGCGATCGTGCTGGCCTCGCTCGATCCGAGCGAGGACAACGGCTCGCCGATTCGCGTCAGGGCCACGGCCACCGTCGGGCGAACGGGGGTCCTGCACGGCGTGGGTGGTTGGTTCACCGCGCAGCTGTCTCCGAGCGTGTCGATGACGAACTCGCCACTGGCAGCGAACCGCATCAATCGCCGCAACGTGTTCTTTCCAGTCGATCAGCCGGTTCCGGTCGAGCCCGGCGACAACGTTGAAATCGCGATGCTGATCGCGCCCGCGGAGGTGATGGTGGGGTGGGACGTCAGCGTGGTTGCGCCGGATGGAACGCCAAAAGCCTCATCCCGCCACTCGACCTTCACGGGAATGCTTATCAGTGGAGAGGACCTGGTCCGCACCAGACCAGATTTCGCGCCGACGCTGACGCCGCGAGGCAAAGCCCGCCTCACCGTCCTCTCGCTCTGCGAGGAAGGCCGTCGGCTTGGGGACGTCGAGGAGGAGCTCTACCGTCGCCACAGCGGCCTGTTCCGTACGCCTCAGGAGGCTGCGCTCTTTGCTGCCGAGGTCGTCACTCGTTACGCGACCTGAACGGGCAGGCGATGCATCACTACTCCGTGGCTGGACTGACGCTCGGAAGCGAGCTGATGCTTCCGGAGTTGCCGCAGGCGCAGGGGTCCATCAGCGCCGACTGGACGTTCGAACTTACGTCGGAGCATCCACCGGGCCTATGGTCGACGACCGGCGGACACGAAACCCAAACCAGCAGCGGCGAGGTCTGGCGCGTGCTTCGCCTCCGCGGAGCGCATCTTCTCGTGGCCTTTCCAGGCTCGGCGGAGTTCGTCGTCCTCGCCGCAGAGCGACGAATACTCTGCGCGGCTTCGGACGGCGTGGCGGACAGTCTCCTCCGGCACCTGCTACTTGACCAGGTCATCCCGTACATCCTCGCGATGCAGGGATGGCTCGTTCTGCATGCCAGTGGTGTCGCCACGTCCGACGGAGCCGTAGCGTTCGTCGGTCCCTCGGGAGCGGGCAAGTCCAGTTTGGCCGCGAGCTTTGCGGCTGACGGCTACGCGCTGCTCTCCGACGACTTCCTGCAGCTGAGAAAGACCGTCTACGGATTCGAAGCTCTGCCGTCGTACCCGGGGCTACGCCTGTGGCCCGACTCGCACGACTTTTTCGCCGACCTCGGGCACACCGTGGGGCCGGTGGCGCAAGACACGGACAAGCGCCGACTGGCGGCCGGCAGCGCGAGACCCCCTGCGTCACTTCCGCTACTCGCGATCATCGCCCTCGCGGACGACGACCCGGAAGATGAGCTCGCGTTCACGCTGGCTCCGATGGCGCGGCGCGATGGTTTTCTCACCGTGTTCGAGCATGGTTTCCGCCTCGGTCAGCTCGAGCGCCAGCGGCAACTCGCCGAATTCAACCAGTACTCGAATCTTGCAAGCGCAACACAGCTTCTGCGCCTGCAGTACCGCTGGGACTTCGATCTGCTCGGTCCAATCAGGTCCAGGATCCTCGAGACGGTGGCGTTCGGCTCGCCGCGGTAACTCTCAGCCCCGTGTGTACACCGTTGCACAGCCGAACGCGTGACGTATGAATCCGAGTTCGCCCAGCTGACGGCTCAGGGCAGCGTGGCCTGCGCGGCAATCCGTTAGGAGAATTGAGACTTGCTCGCGGGCTAGAACCTGCCGCACCTGCTGCGCGCCGGCTCCACCGGCGAACACGACGGCGAGCGTGCGCTCCGGTGCAAGCAAGCTGGCCCCCGCTGAGTCATATCCACGCGATGCGCCAGCGTCGAGTTGGCTGGGCACGAGGTGCGCGATGTACGGCGTGGCCAGAACCGGTCGGGCGCGGGACACTGTCGCAACGTAGTGCAGCGCCGATTCTTCGTTTCGCGTCGTCGTGTACGGCACGTAGTGGTCTTGCACGTAGTCGCGGAATGTGTGTGCGGCGTAGAACATCCCAGGAACGCTCATCACCAGCACTGCGGCAGCGCCCCAGCCGGGCCGCAGACGGAGCCGCTGCCACCCCTGGGCGGCGAGCATCGCGAGCGGTAGCGTGAGGCCTCCCAGGACCGGCGCGCGGTCGCCCGACGGCATGAGTACAAACAGAACGAGGGCTGCCACTGGCCACAAACGTACGGCCTGTTGAGCGGGCTCTCCGCGAGTCGGTGTCATAGCGCCCGGGAGTGCAAGCGCCGCAAGTGGCAGCAGCACGATCACCAGCGCGACCACATAGTGGCTCGGGACCCCCAGCGCCTGGATCGAAGTCAGATGCCAAGCCGCGGAGTAGCGCGCAAGAGCGGCGTAGTAGGCGAGGGGAGCGCCGAGCGCGAGCGCCGGTATTACGAGGCGCCGGAACCGGTGCTGCCAGATCGCAAGGCCCAGCGTGACGAGCAGGAGCGTGAGACCGCTCCAGGGACTCAGCCACGCGGATAGGGCTGCTACCCCGGATGTGAAGATGGCGTCGCGGCGCGACGCTGTCCCCGCGGTCGAGCGATTGAGTCGGCGCTCGAGGAGGAGCAGGTAGCACGGCATCAGGCCGATCGCGAGTGCGCTCGGGAGGTATCCCCATGTCCACCAGAAGGTTGAGAGCGGCCCGGCGATGTCGATCAAATGACTGGCTTCCGTGGCGGTCACGAGATGGCTGTAATCGAGCAGCGGCGCGAAAACCGACAGCGATAGCAGGGCGACCGCAAGCGTTGCGGGCACGGACTCGGCCGTGGCGAGACGGCGCGCGAAGGCCAGGTAGCCGCCTCCCACGACTGCGATGACAAACGGGAACCAGGCGAGATACGAGAGCCGGAGGTCGACCCCGAGGCGCCACACGAGTCCTGACAGCAGAAACATCGGATGCAGGTAGACGTGGTCGCTTGCTGCGCCCGCGGCTCTGTTGGCGATCAGTCCGTGGCCGCCAGCGTCACGGATCCAGGCGAGATAGCGAAGCGGATCTGCGCCGCTGAGCGGCGCAAACGCGCCGGTGAAAGCGCCGTGAGCGTCGGCAGCTCGCACGAGCAACACGAGCACTGGCGCTATCGCCCACAGGCCAAAGCAGGCGAGGGCGAGGGCCTCGCGCCGTCGCAGGTCGACACAGGTTCCGACCTTCGTCAACTGGCCAGCCGTCCCCGGCTAGCGTGCACCGCGGCGAGTAGTTCCCGAAGCGGAAACGAGCCGGCGATCGTTTCGTATCGACCGCTGCGTTTCAGCAGCAATCCCAGCCTGGACCCGCGACCGCTCATCCGCTGACGCGGAAGGTTCAACGGCTCGGACCACACGCCCTGCCCGTTGGTGCGGCACGCCGCCCGGAACCCGGCGGCCGCACACGCGCGGACCGTCGTCGCTGTCGCCCGTCCGTACGGGTACGCGGCGACCGTGATCTCCTCACCGAGGATCGCCTCAAGCTCCTCACGACCATCGGCAAGCTCCGCGCGGGCAGCGAGCTCGTCGACTGTCGTAAGGTCCACATGGGTACGGGTGTGGCCACCCACCTCGAAGCCAGCCGCCCGCACGTCGCGAAGCTCGGCCGCAGTCAGGATCCGCGTGTGCGGCGTGTCGGGATGACGTTGACCCAGCCAGCTCGAGACGACGAACACCGTTGCCGGAATCGCGTCGGCGCCCAGCAACGGGACCACCGACTCGAGCGTGTCGACGAAGCCATCATCAAACGTCATCGTCGCGGCGCGTGAGCCCCCGCCAACGGCCACGCGAGCAGCCCACTCGCTGAACGTCAGCATCTCGTAGCCCCAGCGGCGAAGGATCGCGACGTGTCGCATCAGATCGCTTGATCGAACGAAGAGACCGTCCGGGTCCCGCCGCCAAGTGACGTCGCCCACGCCGTGGTAGGAGAGAGCAAGCGGGGGGCGACGGGCGGCCACGCACAGATGATCCCAGCCTGCTGCATGTCAGGAGGCCCGGATACGCTCTTGACATGGAGTCCTTGTCCTCGCATCTTGCGAGCGCCCGCGCCGAGGGCGTCACCGAAGCTTGAGCGGGCCGCTTGAACACGGCGCGGGCATCGCGCCTGGGCCGCGCGTCTCGGTCGTGATTCCAGCGTGGGACGCGTACGCCGGTCCGGGCCTAATCGATGCGGTGGCGAGCGTGCAGTGCCAGGACGAGAGTGCCGAGGTGATCGTGGTCGACAACGCATCGTGCGTTGAACTGCCGCCGCTGCCAGGTGTGAAGCGGACTCGTCTGCCACAGCGCGTGTCCACCGGCTCAGCGCGCAACCACGGTCTCGGGGCTGCGACCGCCCCGCTCGTTGTTTTTCTTGACGCCGACGACATCATGCTCCCCGGGGCTCTGGCTGAGCTGGTGCAGGGAATCACAGCGAGACCGGAGACGGTGGCGCATGTGATGTCGATCACCGACGGAATTACGGGGTCGCGGTTTCGAACGCCACGCCGGCTCCTGGGATGGCTGGCCCCGATGCCGGCCGTACTTGCGACCTGCAACGCGATCTGGTCGCTCCTACCCACGCAGGGCTGCACGATCATGCGCGCGGATGACGTCCTCACCGCCGGCGGATTCGACGACAGCGACCAAGGCGAGGAATGGGTCTTGGGAGCCTCGTTGGCCTTTCGCGGTCGTGTCGAAGTCAGCGAGCGGCGAGCCCTCCTCTACCACTGGCGCGCCGACTCGCCGGGCGCCCTCGTGATCAGCGGACCCGTTCTGCTGGCCAATGCTCGCCGGGTCCGCCGTCGGCTAAGCATCGATCCGGCAATTCCGAGCTGGGTTCAGCGCCTGCTGCCCGCGATCGCAGTTGCCCAGTGGTGCACGATTGTCTTGGTGCGTCCGCTAGTGCGCCTGCCCCGACAGCTCCGCTCGGCGCGCACGACGCCAAGCCCGGTAGCCGCCGACGCTGTGTCGCGCGAGCCAGCCGGTTCGACCGATGTAGGCGAGCGCGAGACCTGATCGACCTCGGCGCGCCAGCGCAGAGCACTCACGCATGTGCGCGGGAGGGGGTGCGAGGCTACGGCCAACAACGCGCAGACGGGCGAGAGCACCCGTGCACTCTGCGAGGAGCGCGAACCCCAACGCTCCCGGAGAGGGGTCGGCGCTACGCAGGGCGACTGCGGCTGAAGGATGCACTGACAGACCGAGTTGGTCAGCAAGCTCTCGACCTCGCACGCTGAGCCGCAACCCAGCGCCGAACGCTCCCTCGGCGTTGAGCGACCGAGCCAATTCTCCTGCGGTATGCCACACGGATACGTCCAGCCGAACCAGGCCGCGCTCGAGATCCTCTAGGGCGCGAACGCCGCGAACGCCGTGTTGCGCCGCGTGGAGCGAAAGATGCACCGTCCTTGCTTCGATTCCCAGCGTCTCTACAGGCCTGCCGCCCACAACGATTTGTGACGTTCCCACGGACAGAAGTTGCCACGCCTGAGATGCGTCGACCTGAACCCCCAGCAGCGAGGCGTGCAGATCCACAGCGTCATCATCTCGCTGCCAGTTCCTCGAGATCCCGAGCCAGTCCGCCCGGCCCGGGCGGAACCCGAGATCGCGCAGGGTTCGCTCTGCCGTCCGATGATCCGCTGGCGCGACCAGCAGGTCGGAGTCGCAATAGGGGCGTAGGGACCCGTCGTCGTATAGCCAGCCGGCAATTGCTGGACCCTTCAGCAGCAGCGGGCGTACAGTGGCCTGGCGCATAGCAGCCCAAACCTCGGCGGTGACCTGGTCGACGCGCAGGGTCCGCATCGCGAGACGGAGGTCGTCCGGTAATTCAGTCCTTGAAGGCCCCACCACCATGCTGAGCCTAGCGCCTGGCAGTCAGCGCGCTAGCAGCCGCCCGCCCCGCCGCAGCGGGCGAGCGCGCCTTTGGTGCTCGCCGGCGATACCGGCACCTCTGAACCCAATGGGTTCAGCTGGCGCGCCCGCGCGTAGGCTGCCGTTGCCTGGGCTACGTCGCCGTGCCGGACGGCAAGGTCGCCGAGGAGCGTCCACGTGACCCAGTTCGACGGTTCTTTGTTCAGGCCGCGGCGCAGAGCCGCGCGCGCGTCCGTGTACAGGTTCAGGCGGGCGAGCGCCGCGGCCTGAACGTAGTAGCTCTGCACGTCATCTGGCTGGAGTCGAAGCGAGGAGGCAACTGCGCTGAGTGCAGCGACGGAATTGGTTGCGACCAGCTTTCGAGCGCGGGCTTGGTCGTGCTGCGCGAGCGTCATATCAGCCGTTGTGACGACCGCGACCAGGGCAGCGAGCGCGAGCGGCACAAAGAACCGCGTGCGTGGCTTGCGCGGCGCGCGGTCCGCGCCGTGGTGGGGTGCGATGAGCACCGCTGCGAAGCACAGCGCGACGGCGGTCACGCTGGGAATGAGGTGCATCCAGTCCACGCTCGTCTGGACGAGCCAGGCCAGGAATCCGCCGCCGGCCGCGAGCAACAGCACCCGCTCGCGCTCGTCCTCCCAGCCCCCGCGAGCGCGGCGCACAAGCGCGAGCAGCGGGGGCGTGAGCGCCACGAGCAGCAGCAGACCGCCGACCGACCCGAGCTCGGCAAGCGTCTGCAACTCGATCGAATGCGGCTGATGAATCGCCTCGGTCTGCTTGCGCTGTTGGTAGTAGCCGACCTCGAAGCCGCCGGCGCCAACCCCTCGGAGGGGCTGTGCGAGAAATTGCGACCAGGCGATCCGCCAGTAGTCGTAGCGAGTGCCGCCGCCTGCGAACAGGCGGGTCTGAGCACCCGCCGGCTGGGCGTGCAGCTTCACGAACCCGTCGTAGGTGCTGTGGACCCGCTTGTCGATCGCGCTTGCCCGGAGCGAGCCGATCACGACAACGCCCAAGACGACAGCCGCCACGATCGCGGTGATACCTCTCGTGGCCACGCGCGATCCGCGCGCGCCACGCCTCGCATTTGCGCCCAGTCCCAGCGCAAACGCCCCCCACGCAGCGGCACTCGCCGCCCCCGCGAGCAGTGAGGCGTTGGCGGCGTGGCGAAGCGCAGACGCCGTGGGGTCCCCGGTGGCGGGGTTCGTATGGCGATACACGCCGGCGAGGTCGGGAAAAGCAACGTACACGGCTGCCAAGCCGAGAGCGAGCGCGATGAAGCGGATGCGGCGGCCTGGGAGGATCGCCATCAAGACGATGGCGGACACCGCGAACGCGAGCAGCGACCCGCGGGACTGTGCTACGAACAAAATGCAGGCCAGCGTCGTGGCACAACCGAGACCCAACGCGGCGATCGCGGGTCGCCGCACCTGCTCGGCGAGCGCGAACAGCGGCCAGAACCCCAAGAGCAGATAGTTGGCCTGTCCGTTGACGTAGCCGAGCGGACCGTTCAGGCGGGTGCCGAGAAACAGCGAGTGCGCGTCGCCCGAGAACATGTCGACGAGGACGTACGCACCCACAAGGACGACCACAAGTGTCGCGGCGGCGACCAGCGCCCGTGCGCCCGCGCGATCTCCGCGCAACAGCGTCACGAGCGATGCGAGCACCGCCGCATAAAGGGCCCAGCGGTTGGCGTCGACGAGCGCCGAGGCAGGCGACGTACTCCAGCCGCGGGACAGCAACGACCAGACCCACAGCGCGGCAAGCCCGAGGATGGATGTCAACGCCGCGCGCGACGGCAGCTCTCGCGCGGATACCCAAAGCGCCAAGCTCAGCGCGAGAAAACCGAGCGACATCGGACCCCAGACCGAACTGTCGTAGTAGCCGGCCGCGAAAATGCCGAGCCCTGATGTGACAGCGATCGTCACAGCGAGCGAACGGCGCAGCCATAGATCCACCGTCATCTGCCGAACGGTAGGTTTTTTCTGCGTGTACGCCGCGGATGGCAGGCCGCGTGCCTGGCGCCGGGGCGCAGTCATCTGGTGTCAGCCGTTGGTCCGGACAGCGGGCAGTGTCCCTTTGAGTCCGACCGCACACCAGTAAGGAGTTTGTGAGCTCACCACTATGTTGGTCAAACCGGCATTCATCAGCAACGTCACGACGTCGTCTCGCGAGAACCGCTTCTCGAGCCGCGTGCCAAACCGATCGAGCGCATCGGTGCGCAACGTGTAAACGCTGCGGTCGCGATAAAACGAGAGCGGCCAGTCCTCGACATCACGTCCCAGTCGCTCGGCTAGGGCCGCGGCTCTTGCCAAGGGCAGATAGACCACGAGCGCAATGAGGCTCGTGGCAGCGAGCTTGCACCAATGCGGCCAGCGGGAGATCCGTTTGCGCGCCACGCTCACCACCCGAAACAGCGCTCTAAACCAATGCGGCCGATCCTGGAGGTCGTAGTAGAGGTAGACGAGGAAGGGGGCTCCGGGACGGAGTTTAGAGACACAAGTCTTAAGTGCACTGACCGTGTCCGGCACGTGGTGCAGCACGCCGAGGCAGTAGCCGAAATCCATCGCGCCGTCCTCGAGAGGAAGCTCGTCAATTGAGGCATGGTGGAACTCACAATTCGTCATGGCTACCAGCGTGTTCTTGGCTACCTCCAGCGCTTCTGCGCTCGCGTCGACGCAGTGCAGCAGTCCGACGCGCGGCACGACAAAGCGAGCCCATCGACCACTACCGCAGCCGGCATCAAAGCCGACAGCGTTCCTAGGCAGATTGTCCCACGGGAACACCGCGAAATAGCGCTCGAACTGGAGGAGCAGTTCCTCGTCCGGCACATCTGACTGATCGAACGTCCCCCACTCGCGCCCAAAGTCCGCGACCACGTGCTCGTCGACGTTGCGGCCGGGCACCACAGGACCGCTAACCCGCTCGGGGGTCGCTCTCCGCAGCCGACAGCCGAGCGTCCTGCTCGAACCCTGCGTCGGCCTGTGGGACGTGCGGGCCCGAATATCCGGACCCGTATCCGTATCCTCCGTAGAGGCCGCCGCTCGCTGCGTCGGTGGCAACCACTCCGAGCGCGTTGCCGCCAGCCGAGGTGATGACCTGCCCCAGCCTCGTTAGCGCCGCCCGATGTGTGCGGTTGATCCTCGCGATGAGGACGATCCCTGACACGGCCTCAAGCAGCGGCAGCGAGTCGCTGACGACGAGCAGCGGAGCCGAATCGAGGATCACCACGTCGGCGATGTCTTCAAGCTCCGCGACCAACGTGTGCATGCGCTGAGATCCGATCAACTCCGACGGGTTCGGCGGCGGCGGGCCAGCGGGCAGGACGCGGAGCCGTCCCCCGGACAAGCCCGGGCTCGGGACGTCCTTGAGCGCATCCTCGAGCGACAGCGTGTCGACGAGAACTGATCCCAAGCCGACCGACGGTGTGATGCCCAAGCGTTGCGCGGCCGCCGGCCGTCTAAAATCGACGTCGACGAGAATCACATCCTTGCCTGCTCGAGCCATGGCCAGCGCAAGGTTGATCGAGACCGTGGTCTTGCCCTCCTGCTTGCCCGCACTCGTGATCAGCACGCTTGAGATACGGCGATCGATGTTGAAGTAGGTCAGCGCAGCGCGAAGAGTACGAAACGCCTCGATGTCGGCGGGAGTGCCGTCATCAAGATTGGCGAACGCCGTCGGTGGAATCGCGCTCAACAGAGGCAGGCTGGTGATCGCCTCGAGATCGGCCGGATTGCGGATTTTGCGATCGACGCGCTCGGCGAGCAGAACGAGGCCGATCGCAATCAGCGCAGCGATCAGCAACCCGAGCAGTACGGCCCGCGTAACCCCCAGCGCGCTCGAGCGCATCCCCGCTACCGCCGGCTCGACTATTGAGGCGTTGCTTCCCTGCGCGGCCCGGAGCGCTCGAAAGCGCTGCAACTGCTGCGAAAGCTGGTTACGACCCTGAACGTCTCCGGGGCGCAAACCCGCCACCTGTTTGACCAGCTGACCAATCGCTGAGTCGAGTTGGGACACTGCCTCACGCGTCCGGCCCTCGACGACGGCTTGCGCAAACGCGTTGGCGATATCCCCAGCGCGCTGAGGATTACCGTCCTTGACGGTGATCGTGATGAAGCCGCCCGCCGTGTCGGGTGTGGCTGTAACCTGATTGAGCAGCGCGCGCGGGTCAGCCGGCTCCGGGCTCAAGTGTGCGGCGGCGGCGTCTGCCACGGCGCTCGTGGTGATTAGCCTGGCTGCGGACAACACCACGCTCTCCGGCGTCGTGTTGGATTGGACCGTCGCGAAGGGGGACGTGTCGACCGGCGGGCCCTGGATCTGCATGAGGACGCTCGACTGGTATTGCGGCCGTGTGCCAGACGCCAGCCGGTACGCCGCGAGGGGAAGGCTCACGAGACACGCCGCGACGAGAAACTTCCATCGCCACAGTGCGGTCAGGAAGTCCCGTGGGCTGGACAGCGCCTGGTGTTCGGTCATGACCCTGTCAACTCGGGCTTTGGCTCAGTGTCCATGAGGGCTCGCAAAGTATCGCTCACCCCGCCAGGGGACGCGGGTTAGGTCGGCCATAGGCGAGCGCGACCTGGCGCCCGGTGACCCCGTGCGGATCGACGTCGCGCTCGCCTGCCCGTGCGAGCGTGTGCTCTCGCAGGACGACGAGAATCGCCAGCGCGAGCGTTATCAAGTGCGATCGATAGCGAAAGCCGGTCCCGGCGTTGCCGACACTCAGCGCGTAGGCGATCATTAGGAAACCGATGGGGTACAACAATGGGGCCGTGAGCTGGACAATATCCCCGCGCCGGCGCAGCGCGTACCTCAGCAGCCAGAACAGCGTTGCAAGCGCGGCGAGCGTGCCGAACACACCGAGTCGCTCGCTGGCGTTTGCGACCTGCCAGGGGTACGGCCGCAGCAATAGGTCGCGAATGCGGGTCGGGAGGTTGGTAATGATCGCGCCGCGCGTTGAGTAGTCCACGCTCTCCAGCGCAAGGTTGTCGCCATTCGCGTTTCCCGACGTGTTGGTGGACGCCGCAATCTGCGTGTTTGCGTTCTGGGAGCTCTGCAGGTTCTGTTGGAGACTCTGGTGCGACGTCACCTGCACGATCACTGGTATGACGGCTACCAGGCCCGCGAGGATGGTCGCGAAGATGACGAAGGACGTCGCATTCTGCCGCGCGCGCTTCAGGGAGGCGTGCAGCGCAACGAGCACCGCGCCGCTCGCGAGGAACCACCCGGCATACGGCCGTGTGAGAATCGCCACTGCGCTCCCGCTCGCCATGATTGCCAGTGCCCCGATGTCCACGCGCCGCCAGAAACGAGCGGCTCCGAACGCGACGAGCCCACTCGCTAACTCCATCAGCGGCTCCTTGTGCAGAATCTGGCTGAAGAAGATACTCGCGGGCTCCAGGGCGAGCAGCCACAGCACGAGCCGTGCAGCACGCGGACCCGCAAGATCGTGGACCGCTGCTGCCAGTAGCAGCAGGCCCATCATCGCGATGCCGACCTGCGTCACCCGCAGGGCGGTTGGACCCAGGTCGGCGAGCCGCATCTGCAGTGCAAAGAGCACAACGTGCAGGTTGTATTGGCCGCCCGGCAGCCAGAGCCCGGAGGAGAAAGGCGCCGATGCGATCTGCTGTGCATTTCCTAGGAAACCGGTCTCGTCGCCGGCGCGGAGGCTGGATCCGATGCCGGAGGCAGACACGCCGACGAGCGCGGCGAGCCGAAGTGCGAATCCAGCGGCGAGCGGAGCTCCTGGGCGGAAGTCCGGTCTCACTCGCCGCAGTTCAGCCACCAGCAGAGCCAAGCCGTAGGCGAAGAGCAACGTTACGAGTGCGATCCCCTCGATTGCGTTAACGGTCGTTTGAGCAGACGTGATGGGCATGAGCGCAGGAACGAAGCTGACTGCCGACTAATGTTCCCAGGTGCGGGCGCCCGAGGGTCACAGCCGGCAGCTGACGCACTGCTAACACACATGGCGGTCGTCGATCTCTGTCACGGCTCGTGGCGGCGGTGCTTCGACACTTCCACAGGCGTGTCGGCCAGGCCGCGACGCCCGCACGAGGGGTCACGGCCGGATCAGGCTACGGGCGGGTCAGCGGCGAGCCTGACTCACCCACGCCGCCAAGTCCGACAGGCTTGTCATCCCATCTGGCGCCGGACGCAGTCCAAACCAGAGGTGGTCGGCGCGTTGGTCGCCTCGGAGTATCAATCGCGCCGCCGGTGCGCTGCGAATTTCTGAATCGCCGAGCAGCCGTAGGGCGAACATCCAATCCTCGCGCCGAAGAGGGCTAGGTTCTCAAGCACGCCGCGTGCGCTGAGCGACCCCATTCGCCAGGCGCGGAGCCAGTCCCAGGCTTGGCTGACGCCGCGAGCTGACGACTGCGCCAATTCTGGGATTTGAATTGTGCGCCACTTCGGTGGCGACCGGTGCCGTGCGGGCTTGGGCGAATGCGGGACTCACCCGTCGAGTGTCACAGCGCGCATCACTTCGAGACCTCCGACCTCGCGTTTGACCGGCATAGTCGAGTGTTTCGGACGATGCCGCACGAATCGCTGCTCGTGCAAGACGTCGTCTACGTCTGCCGGCACCTCGGCATGTAGAACCTGCTGCGCGTCGACGAGTAAGCGTCGATCGGCCGTGCGGCTTCTGCCTCCGTGGCCGTCGCCTCTGGCAGGGTGGCCGGACCCCGTTCATCGGTCGACGAGAGCCGGTGGTTGGTGTCTTGTTGCAGGGTAGTGCCGTTGGCCCGGGGAGCGACGGCGCATAGCGCCGAGCGGAGCGGGCAGCGGGCGCGGCCGGATCGGCCCTCTGTCCGGCCTTCGCGAATCGGACAGGGGCTTTCATTCCGAGCGAGGGACAACGGTCGCTATCATCGGGCCCGTCGTCGGCCGACTTCGAATATGGGACGTGACAGGTGTGCGGGATCTCGGGACTGCTCGTTGCCGAGCACATGCGCGACGGGGTCGTCGATGAGCAGTTGCGCCTGCTGCATCACAGGGGTCCCGATGCCGCGGGGGCGTTTGCCCGTCGTCACGCGGTCGTAGCGCAGAACCGTCTCGCGATCATCGACCTTGTCGACGGCGATCCGCCGATCCACACCGAGGATGGCGCGATCGGGGTCGTCCTCAACGGCGAGATCTACAACTACCGGGGGCTGCGCGAGCAGCTCACGACCGCCGGCACACGTTTGCAAGCCACGGCGACACCGAGGTCATCGCCCACCTCGCCGAGGACCACGAGCCGCGCGCACTCGCTGCGCGCTTAGACGGGATGTTCGCTTTCGCGGTGTGGGACGAGCACCGCCAGCGGCTCGTCCTCGGCCGTGACCGCGTCGGCAAGAAGCCGCTCCACTACTGGGGTCAGATGGCGGTGAGCTCGTGTTCGCCACGTGGGCGAGCGCGAACGTCTCGGGCGTCGTGGTAGTCGACGCGTCGAGGAGCATTACTCGGTGGCCACTTGGGGGCCCGTGCTCGCCAGACTGCTCTCTGGCTAAGGCCCTTTTTGGCTCTCCCGGCAAGCCTCGCTTCCAACACCACGACCGGCCTGCCGCCAGAGGTGCGCCCCTCAAGCTTCGATCTCCACTACGCAGGACCGCCGATGTTCAGGCGCGAGATGATTCGCGCTATCCGGATCGGTCCGCCCGTCGGAGCCTCGCTCACGCTGCGTCGGTTTGCGGGCGCTTCGGACCAACGGACGGAGTCAGTGCCGGTCCCCATCGGGGCCCGTCGAGTGCCGCGATCGCCGCGATTCCGAGCGCCGCAGCCGTGAAGCCAGCAACGATAACCGCGCCGTAGCCAAGACTGTTCGCAGCCACCGCCAGGCCGCCCAACGCAACCTGCGCGGCGACGAGCACGAGCGCGACCCGCTGCGGCGAGCCAAGCCCCCGCAGCAGCCGGTGCGTCAGATGGTCGCGGCCGCCCTGCAGCAGCGAAATGCCGCGCCGGCGTCGCGAGAAGCTGACCAGCGCCGTGTCGAGGATTGGTAGCCCGACGAGCAGGGCTCCCGCAAGCAGTCCCGCCTCGTGCAGGTGATGGCGGTTTGTCGCCGCCAACGCTAGCGTGCCGAGCAGCAGGCCGACCGGCATGCTGCCGCCATCGCCGAGAAAGATGCGAGCCGGGCGCGCGAGGTTGAAGTGCAGGAAGGCGATGCAGGCCCCCGCGAGTGCGAGCGCTACCGCCGCCAGTCCGCTGTCCCCGTCGGCAAAAGCGAACGCCGCGATTCCCGCACCGGAGGCGACCGCCACCGAGCCCGCCGCGCCGTCGAGGTTGTCCATTAGGTTGAACGCATTGACGAGGCCAACGACCCAGACCGCGGTCATCACGAGATTTGCGGAATCCGACGCGAAGATCGACCAACCGAGTTCGTTATCGAACAGGATCACGGCCGCACCCAGCTCGGCAAGCAGCCGCCAGCGTGGCGGCACCGCGATGAGATCGTCGAGCGTTCCCAGCAGCCACAGCCCGGCTGCGCAGGCGAGCAGTGCGGAGAACCGGCCCGCGGCCCCGCTCAGCGTCAGCGCCGCGAGCACGAACCCGCCGAGCACAGCGGTGCCGCCGAGGTACGGCGTCGCTCCGCCGTGCCTCTTATAGCCGGTCGGGCGATCGAGGAAGCCCGTCGCGTGCGCCACCCGGATCGCAACCGGCATCAATACGTAGGTGGCGGCCGCCCCGAGGACGAACGTGCCGAGCGCCGCGCTCATGCGGCAGCAACCGGCGTGCCGCTGCCCAACGGGACATGCTGCTCGCGGTAGTGCTCGACCGTCCGGCCGAGGCCCTCGAGTAGGCTGACCGCGGGCTCGTAGCCCAGATCCGCTCTCGCGCGCGTAAGGTCCGCGCGAGAGTGTTTTACGTCGCCAGGGCGTGCAGGCTCATAAATCGGCTCAACGCTGCTGCCGATCAACTCCTGAAGCTCCGCTACCAACTGGTTGAGCGTGACCGCGTCGCCCAGTGCGATGTTGTATGTCTGACCGCTGACCCCAATTGCATCCATCGCCAAAAGATTGGCCTGCACGACGTTTGCGACATGCGTGAAATCGCGTGACTGCTCGCCATCGCCGTAGAGCGTCGGCGGCTTTCCGGCGAGCAGCGCGGTGATGAAGTGCGGGATCACTGCCGCGTACTGCGAGGTCGGATCCTGCCGGGCGCCAAACACGTTGAAATAGCGCAGAGC
>JBPCQX010000150.1:0-3074 GCA_050997675.1 Solirubrobacteraceae bacterium | reverse complement strand
CCAGAGCCCAGTCGTACTTCCAACACCGCTGCCGGCATACCCTCAGCGCGTCGTGGGCCGACCGTCGCGGCCGGTACCCGTATGAGTCGGGGTGGAAGACCGGCTCCACCTCAGGCTTGATTATATCAGCGCGGCGCGCACAGCTCGGTCGACGATGAGCACCGCAAGACGCTGAGGGACGCCGGATGCTAGTCATCAGGGTCCAAATGTCCCGCCGCGTTGACAGGACGGCCCCGCCGGGCGGAGGGCGCCGAATGATTGATGCCGAAGCGTCACTCCGTGCATCGCGGCGCCCGCTGGTGCTCGGTATCGGCGGTGGTGGCGATGTTGTCGGGGCGTTGGCAACGGCCGAGTTCTCGCGCGTTTACGACGGGTCGCAGCCGATCGTAGGCGGCCTCGCCTGGGAGCGCTCACCGGTTGATCCAGTGCCGGGCGGCCGCACGTGTGAGGAGATCGCCGGCGCGGTGCCGCTCGCCCCGGGGATCCTGCTTGCTGATAAGGACACGCACGTGCGGGAGTCAGGGGTCGTGTTCTCCGAGGCGCGCATGGCGGCCTACCTCGGAGAGCCCACCATCCTCGTTGACGTCGACATCGGTCCGGCGTCCGTCGCGGCCGGGCTCGCGCAGGCCGCAGCAGCGCTCGAGCGGGATCTGGTGGTGATGATCGACGTCGGCGGAGACATGCTCGCCGACGGAAGCGAGCCTGGCCTCCGCAGTCCGTTGTGCGATGCGCTGATGATGGCCGCGGGGCTTCGGCTGGCCGAGCTTGGAGTACCCGTGATATGCGGCGTGTTCGGCCTCGGCTGTGACGGAGAGTTGACGGTCAGGGAGGGGCTGGACCGCCTCGCGGCGATCGGACGCGCTGGCGGTCTACTGGGCGTCAGGGGGCTCACCGAACCAGTCGCAGCGCGCCTCGAGGCGGCCATTGAGCACATTCCGACGGAGGCGAGCATGCTTGCCGTGCGCGCCTTCAGGGGCCAGTACGGCAATGTCAAGATCCGCGGAGGTGCCGTGACGGTCGACCTGACGCCTGTCGCGGCCCAGACCGTGTTCGTCGATCTGGAGACGACCTTCTGCAAGATCGGGCGTCTTGCTCGTGCCGTGATCAACGCCGATAGCCTCGCCGAGGCCAACAGCCTGCTCAATCGGCTCGGTGTGCGTACCGAACTAGACCTGGAGCACGCACGTCAGGCCCGGGGCACCCTCAGCTAGGCACAGCGGGACTCGGCGGGCAGTCCGGCGCGCACCGTTCAGGTTCCTCCAATGGGATCAAGTGCTCGGGCCGGTCAGACCGGGCCGGTCAGACCGTCCGCCGCGCGGTTGCACCACGAGCTCCAGGTTCAGGGGCCAACCCACTGCGGGTGGCGGAGCTGTCAACAGTGAGCTCACGACGATGAGCCACATCGCGATCGCGACCGTCTGGTGCCAAGCGCGTGCACCGCCCCGGCGCCCATCTGGAAGACCCCCATACCGATGAGCGGAAGCGCCCTGAGGATCCCAAACGCCGCCCGCGAGTGCCGAGGTCGGCCCCGAATGCCCGCTTGAAACGGCCCGAGACCTACCAGCTCCGGGCGCAACGCCACCGCCACGAACGCGAGCGCCACGAAGACCCCGGCACGCGAAGTCCGCGCACCGCGATCGGCAGTGAGACCGGCACCCTACGCGCCGAGCAGTCGTTCGACGACGAGCTGGTCCAGACGCTCGTTGCCGTACCCCCGCTGGGCTAGCGCCTCGATGTCGAATTGCTCCTCCGCGAGCGTCCTGGGCAGCGTTGGCCGAGTACGGGGCGATCGTGGGCTCGGCAAGCCCGGGCGCGCCGACGGCGGCGAGCGCCTCCTGGACAGCCGGATCCTCGGCTAGCTCCCGGGCTTTCTCGGCCAGGATCAGATACGTCTTTATGCACCCGGCGGCAAAAGTCCAAACCCCGTCTGGGTCCTCGACCCGCAGCGCATGGGCGTCGAAATGGCGTGATCCCTCATACCCAGACTGCTTGAGCAGCCGGACCAGCAGGAAGGCCTCCTTGAGGTCCTCCTAGCCGAAGCGCAGGTCCTGATCAGAGCGCCCGATGCGCTCGGCGTTGAGGTCGATGTGAAACAGCTTGCCGGGCCACAGCGCGAGCGCCACGGCGTGACGGAAGTTCAGGCCGGCCATCGTCTCGTGCGCAACCCTGGGGGTTGACCCCCATCATCTCGGGGTGCTCCAGAGGTCGATCAGCGCCAGCGCGTGGCCGACGGTGGCCACGAAGGAGTCACCCCGCGGCTCGTTGGGCTTGGGCTCCAGCGCGAAACGCAGCTCATACCCTGATCCAGGGCGTATCCGCAGAGAAAGTCCAGCCCCTCACGGTAGCGCTCGAAGGCGTCGATCGGCGGCTTGGCGCCATCGCCTCGCTGCCCTCGCGTCCACCCCAGAACACGTACGTGGGAACGCCGAGGTCGATCGATTGCATCGTCCTCTGCAGCGCGAAGCGCCGCACCTTCGGGTCGTTGGCGGTGAACGCTCCGTCCTTGAAGCTGGGGTGCGTGAACAGGTTGGTGGGGCCATCGTGACGCGCATGCCGCTCTCCTGAAGCACGGCGCAAAACCGCGTCAGCAGGCGGTCGCGCTCGGTCGCCGAGGCGCCGAAGGGGACGAGGTCGTTGTCGTGAAGGCTGACCCCGTAAGCGCCGAGCTCGCCGAGACGCTTCACGCTCTCCACCGGATCAAGCACTGGCCGGGTGGGGTCTCCCGAACGGGTCGCGGCCAACGTTCCCGACCGTCCATAGCCCGAACGCGAAGCGGTGCTCGGGCCGCGGCTCGTATGCGCTCATCGTCAGCCAGCTCTCTTCCAGATCGCAGAGTCCAGAGGACAAAATAGACGCCGAGTCAACGCGCTCGTGCGGCGCTGCGTTCGGGCGTTGGCACCCCGGTATGGTTTCCCCTCCGCCACGCCAGCGCCCGCGAAGGAAAAACTGGCTCTCCTGTCCATCTGGGGGTGAATCGGGTGTCGCGGTCCTTGGGAATCGCCTGCTGAGAGTCGGGTCCTTGGTGTCGTAGCCGCTGTTCGGGGTTTGTGCACGAGGCAGCGGACCCGCCGCCG